>JAJRUH010000077.1 GCA_024277895.1 Bacteroidota bacterium
ATAAAACTACCAAATTTTTGCTGCTCAACTGCACATCTCTTTTGTATTTTGTTCAATTTGAAGTATTTATATACATCTACATCTCACAAAATCCAAAATAGACGCACATCTGAGCTTTTCAGCAAGCCCTAGTTTACTGAAAATAAGAGTATTAATCTAAGTGTATTTTTTCGCCTAAGAATTTCGGTTTAGTATTTAAAATATAAATGTCGAGGAGGGCTTTTATCCGAGCAAACAACTCTCTGAATCTTGTTTTCGTGCCGTTCATTCCCTTAACTTCTTTCGCATTATATGCAACAGCATTAATACCGAAATGCTTTGCGATAAATACAGCTCTCAAATTATGAAATCGTTGTGAAATTATTGTAATACTGTTTTGCCCGAACACTTCTTTGCTTCTTACAACCGAATCAAAAGTTCTGAAACCGGCATAATCAGCAAAAATTTTATTTGCCGGAATTCCTTTTTTCATCAAATCGTGTTTCATTATTTTCGGTTCATTATAGTTTTTTCGTCTGTTATCACCGCTTGCGATAATATATTTTATTTTCCCCGAATAATACAATTTTGCGGCAGCATCAATTCTGTTTTTATAGAATAAATTTTGTTTTCCGCCTTTTAAATATTTTGAAGTTCCGAGAAGCAAACCGACTTTATTATACGGAATCTTTTCTATATCGCTGTAACACAACCTTTTATTTGATTTAAAAATATTTTCGCTGATTATAAATATAAAAAGTACCGACAAAATACTTATTGAAATAATAATTTTGATTTTATGAACAGTTTTTTTCAACTTTCGGATTATTTAAAAAATAAAGACGTTCAATGAACGCCTTTTTTATAAATATATTTCCTTTAAAACTCTAAAAATAATTTTAAGTTCTCCGGTTTTTTACTTTCAACTTTCAGAATTTTCAGATAAAAAATCATACCATTTTTGCATTCCTTCACCGGTTGTTGCCGAAATTTCAATAAATTTTATGTGATGATTAACTCGAAGGGCATAGTTTTTTGCTGCTTCAATGTCGTAAGTCAAATACGGCAGCAAATCAATTTTATTAATGATACAAACATCTGCTTTTTCAAACATTGTGGGATATTTTATCGGTTTATCTTCGCCTTCGGTAACACTCATCACTACAACACGTTTGGCTTCTCCCAAATCAAATAATGAAGGGCAAACCAAATTTCCTACATTCTCAATAAATACCAAAGAATTATCTTTGATATTTAATTTTTTTACGGCTTTATTTATCATATCAGCATCCAAATGACAACCGTTTCCGGTATTTACCTGAATTACCGGAGCACCTGCATTTCCTATACGTTCGGCATCGTTAAATGTTTGTTGGTCGCCTTCAATAATATACAATTGCATTTTATCTTTAAGGTCTTTAATCGTACGTTCGAGTAAAGTTGTTTTTCCTGAACCGGGTGAACTCATCATATTTATTGCAAAAATATTTTTTGCTTCAAAATACCCTCTGTTTCGTTCTGCCAGAAGATTATTCTGTGAAAGAATATCAATCTCTAAATCAATATGATGCGAATGATTATGAGAATGTTCGTGAGGATGGTTATGGGAATGTTCATGATGATGATATTCCGGTTCCGTTGTTTCGGTTTTTTCTCCGAAAACAGTCATTGTTATCTTATTTTCATGGTCTTCGCAACCGCAAGTTGTACACATAATTTTAATATTTAAAATTTATTAATAAAATTAATCTACTGTAACAGATTTTACTTTCATTTCTTTTCCTTGAATTATGTGAGTTCTGTATGAATTACATTTCGGACATAAGTTATATACATTATCAGTTTTATATTCAAAAGAACAGTCCTCGCATTTTGATTTTGCCTGAATAATATTAATTTTTATTTCGGCATTTTTAAGCATAGTTTTATATTTAACACTTTCAAAAGCAAAATTCAAAGCATCTAATTCAATTCCTGAAACAGTTCCTATGTCTAATTCAAGTTCCGATATTCTTTCAGCAAGTACTTTTTTTGCCTCATCTTCGGCAATTTCAACAATACTTACCACTATTGACATTTCGTGCATTTCCGATAATTTTTCACAACAAAGGTGCAACTGAAAAAAAATACAAACAATGATATATGTCAGTATCCGGATATTTCTTACACTTTATTGAAGTTTAATATATAAACATTTAACAACAGCCTGAAACATAAGGTTGTATAATTTCAATTTCAGTCTGTCAAAAAGTTGTTGCAATAAATGGGAAAGCAAAATAAAAAAACCGCCGAAAAATTCGACGGTTTCTGTGACCCCTCTGCGGCTCGAACGCAGGACCCACGCCTTAAAAGGGCGTTGCTCTACCAACTGAGCTAAGAGGTCGTTCACTTTTTGTTTAAAAGCGGATGCAAAGGTAAAAGCAAAAAATTAATTTCCAAAAAAATATTCATTTTTTTCAAAAATAATTTACCTTTCAAATAATAAATTTTCAATAAAATTTCTGTAATCCTTTACGGAACGTTTAATTACGTCAAAAGCTTCTTTTTTATTATAAATATGCGTAATTTCACAACGATATCCTTCTATCCCCGGCATATCTTTGTATGTTAAGAAATAATGTTTTAATCTGTCAATAACAGCATCGGGACAATCCGTAATATCTTTATAATCACCATAAACTGCATCGCCTTTTAAAACGGCAATAATTTTATCATCGGCTTCGTTACCGTCAATCATTCTGAAACCGCCTATGGGTTTTGCCTGAACCAAAATATCACCGTGAGTTATTTCTTTTTCGGTTAAAATACAAATATCCAACGGATCACCGTCACCTATTATCTCCGGTCGATTTAATTTTTTTCTGCTTACATCTGCTAAATTATCGCCGCAATATGTTTGCGGAATAAATCCGTAAAGAGAAGGTAAAATACTCGAAAATTTTTGAGGTCTGTCAATAGTAACATATCCGCTTGCCTTGTCAACTTCATATTTTACTGTATCGGTAGGAACCATTTCAATAAAACAAGTTAAAACTTCGGGAGCATCCTCTCCTATTTCAATTCCGTGCCAAGGATGCGATTTATAACGCAATCCCATCAATTTTCCTATCGGATCCAGATTTTTTTTATTCATTTACTATACAGGTTATTTTGCAAAGTTAATTATATTATTGAAAAAGCTCTAATTTTAAATCTTCTCGCTTAATTCAAGCCATCGCATTTCTTTTTTGTCAATAATTGCAATAAGTTCAGGCAATTTTTGAGATTTTTCGTTTAATTCGTCTGCCGCATAATTTCCCGATTGCAAATATGTTTCAATTTCCTCTTTTTCAGAATTTAATATTTCCAGTTCTTTCTCCAGTTCTTCAAATTCTTTTTTCTCTTTATAAGTTAATTTCTGAGGATTTTTCTTTTTAACTTTATCTTTCTTAATTACAAGAGAAGTTTCAATTTCAGATTTTTTATTTTTTTCTGAAACATAATGAGAATAATCGGAATAATTTCCGGGGAATTTCTTTATTTTTCCGTTTCCTTCAAAGACAAAAAGCATATCAGCAGCGGCATCAATAAAAAAACGATCGTGCGAAACAAAAAGAACCGTACCCGTAAATTTCAACAAATAATCTTCAAGAACAGCTAATGTCATAATATCCAAATCATTAGTAGGTTCATCAAGTATTAAAAAATTCGGATTTCGCATTAAAATACTCAATAAATACAAGCGTCTTTTTTCACCGCCGCTCAATTGTGATATATAATTATAGTGCATTGAGCGCGGAAACAGGAAATATTCTGCGAATTGAGCTGCCGTCATTTCTCTGTTTTTTCCTAAAGACACAATTTCAGCGATACTTTTAATGTAATCAATCAGACGAATATCTTCAGTTGTGTCAATTGCCTTTTGCTCAAAATATCCGATTGAAACTGTTGCCCCTTTCTCAATTTTCCCGCTGTCAACAGGAATTTTATCAGTTATTAAATTTAATAATGTACTTTTTCCTATACCGTTATTACCGAATATTGCAATTTTTTCACCTTTTGAAAATTTATAAGAAAAATCATCAATTAATATTAAATCATCAAATTTTTTACTGATATTATAAATGTCTATCAATTTTTTTCCGAGTCGTTTTCCTTCAATTTCAATATCAAACGACTTATCATCAATTTTTTTTTCGGCTTTTTCTTTCAGTTTATAGAAATTATCAATTCTCGACTTTGCCTTTGTTGCTCTTGCCTGAGGTTGCCTGTTCATCCATTTTGTTTCGGTTCTTAACCGGCTTTTAGCTTTATCAATTTCAGCGGCTGTATTCTCAATCCGATCATTTCTTTTTTTTAAAAAGAATTCATAATTTCCTGAATATTTATAAACATTTCCGTCTTCCAATTCCAAAATAACATTACATACACGGTCTAAAAAATACCTGTCGTGGGTTACAAGCAATAAAGTTAAAGACGATTTTGCAATATAATCTTCCAACCACTCAATCATTTCAAAATCAAGATGATTAGTAGGTTCGTCAAGAATTAAAAAATCAGGTTTGTTAAGAATTGCAACGGCAAGAGCCAAGCGTTTTTTTTGTCCGCCCGAAAGCAATTCAACGGGTTTATCAAATTCGGTTAATTTAAGTTTTGTTAAAACTATTTTAACTTCACGTTCAAAATCCCAAGCATCTAATCTGTCAATTTCATCGGCAGCCTTTTGTATTAAATCGGCATCATTAGTTTTTATTGCATTTTCATAATTTTTAACGGCAACGGCAACTTTATCGGAAGAATTTAAAACTTGTTCAATAACATTTCCTTTTTCTTCAAATTTCGGTTCTTGTTCTAAAAAACCTATAGTAATATTATTTAACAAACTAAAATTTCCCGCATCGGCAATATCTTTTCCTGTCAGAATATTCAGCAAACTTGTTTTTCCGGTTCCGTTTTTTGCAATAAGTGCTATTTTTTCTTTTTCATTAATTATAAAAGAAATATCTTCAAATAAAGTTTTATTACCGTATGCTTTTGAGAGTTTATCAACTTTTAGTATTTCAGGCATCACAAATCAAATTAGAATTACCGCAAAATTAACATTTCTATTTAACAACATATCATTTATATGAACAAGGAGTGTAATTTACACAGTAAAATTCATTTTTTTTTTGTAAAATTGTGTTTTATTTTAAAATTTAAAATATCAAGATATTCGGCAGTTTTGCCGAGTGTAAAACTGAATAAAATGCTGACAAAGATATCTGATTTATATTCATTAAATAAAAATAAGAAAACTTTAAAACGACTTGTTTTGGCATCTGCCGGTGACGAACATTCGTTGGAAGCCGTTTTTAATGCTCATAAAAAAAATATTATTAAGCCGATTTTAGTCGGAGATAAAAATAAAATTCTGAAAATTGCCGAAAGAAAAGACTTGGATATCAAAAATACCGAAATTATTGATATAAAGGATGATAAAGCAGCCGTTATTGAAAGTGTTAAAATAATAAAAAGCGGGAAAGGCGATATTCTGATGAAAGGATACACTTCTACCGCAACGCTTTTAAAAGCAATTTTAAACGATGAATACGGTTTGAAAAATTCACCTTTATTGTCGCATTTTGCTTTATTTGAACTTCCGAATTATCATAAACTTGTCGGAATTACCGATGTTGCAATGAATATTGCACCTTCATTAAAAGAAAAAGCCGGAATTATTTCAAATGCCGTAAAATATATGTACAAAATCGGATACACAAAGCCGAAAGTTGCCGTAATTGCTGCCGTAGAATTGGTAAACGAAAAAATGCAGGCAACAATTGATGCTGCAATACTTTCAAAAATGGAACAAAGAAAACAAATGCCGGATTGTATTATTGACGGACCTTTGGCTTTTGATAATGCAATAAGTAAGGAAAGTGCAGAACATAAAGGAATTGTTTCGGAAGTTGCCGGAGATACCGATTTATTGTTAATGCCGAATATTGAAGCCGGAAATGTTTTATATAAATCATTGGCTTTCAACGAGGCAAAACTTGCAGCTGTAATATTGGGAGCTTCTGTTCCGGTTGTGCTGACATCACGTTCCGATACGGAAGAAACAAAATTGAACAGTATCATTTTAGCTGCTGTGTCGTAATACTGTTAAAATTAAAAGACCTGTCAAATTACAGTCTTATAAGATTTGAATAAAAACAAAAAATAAAAGTTATGAGCATATTTGAACATATGAGAAAAAACAACAGTCGCGAGCTGCTTTTTTTCGAAGAACAATCTTTAAAACTTCAAGCCATAATTGCTGTTGACAGTATTGTTCTGGGACCTGCCAATGCTTCTGCAAAATTATTTCACTATTCCGATGAAGATGACGCCATAGCAGATGCTTTAGATATTGCTTACTATAATTCAATGCGTGCTGCATTACTTAAAAGGAGTATGGGCGGAGCTTCTATTATTTTATGCGGTAAGCCGGAAGAAGTAAAATCCGAAATGTATTTCAGAGCTTTGGGAGTTTTCTTAAATCGCTGGAACGGAAACCTTTTTATGTCTATAAGCAAAGGTGTGTCATATAAAGACTTAAAGCATGTAAGAAAGGAGTCAAAATATATTCTCGGTATGGAAAAAACACACGGCGGTTTAGGGCAAATATATGAAAACAGAGCCAAAGGAATGATAAAAGGCTTGCAAGCCATTGCAAAATACAAACTGAAATCAGGAAGTTTAAAAGGACTTAAAATTGTTGTACAAGGCATAGGAGATTTAGGTTCTCAACTTGTAAAACAACTTATTGAAGAAGGTGCAGATATTACAATTACGGATAAAATCTACGACAGAATTAAAATTGTTCAAGATAAAGTAAGGAATATTAAAATTGAAAAACCGGAAAAAATTTACGACGTTAAATGCGATATTTTTTGTTCGTGTGCTGCAGAAAAAATGATTGATAAAAATGATTTGTCAAAAATAAAAGCCGGAATTTTGACCGGCGGAACAAACCAACCGTTAAAAAATCTTAAAGATGTCGAAATATTGAAACAAAATAACGTTCTTTACGTTCCGGGATATATAATAAAAGGAGGAGATATTATTCAAATGACAAATGAAATAGAGGGTTATAAAACCGATAAAGTTGAAAATGAATTAGAAGATATTTATCATAATACGCTGCAATTATTGGAAGAATCAGAAACAAGCGGAACCTTTTTATGCAAACTGGCCGTTAATAAAGCTGAAGAATATGTTACAAATGTTTCGGCAATAAAATTATTAAGATAAAAACTTACAGTGAACCTTAAGATACCGAGATTATATAAATTATTTTTACTGATTATTTTTGTCGTATTCAGCAAATATACTGATGCACAACACGATGCTGACTCACTGACAAATATTTTACTCACTCAAAATCTGAAAGATAATTTTACACCGAAGGAAATACCGTTTAATGACAGTATTTTAGATTTTTTTCATATCGCCGAACCGCTTTTAAAAAAAGATATTCTAAGTGCCGATTTAGGAAATATCGGTTCTGCAAGTATTTCTGAAGATTTTTTTAAACGAAATGATTTTTATAAAAGAACTTTTCTGTTTAATTCAAGTTTTAATAACTATATATTAAATTCGGAAAATGTCATCTATTATAATACCCGAAGACCCTATACGTCAATAATGCATACTACAAGTACTAAAGTCAGAGATCTTCAAACTATTGATTTTATTCATACTCAAAATGTAAATCCTAATTTAAACTTCGGTATTCAATACAATTTTATTTCTTCTGCCGGTCAATATTTAGATCAATCAAACGGATTAAATTCCGTAGGAATTACAAGTAATTATAAAAAAAATAAATATTCTGTTTTTGCTGCCTTTGTTACCGATAAATTTAAATTGCAAAACAGCGGCGGATATATTGACACTTTAGGTTTTGACCAAACTGTTCCCGAACATTTTCTGCTTAATTCCGGGACTATACTTTCAAATAAAGAATTATCAATTACACAAAAATACAGTTTAGGAAAATATAAAAACCTTTCATATAAAGATACGATTATAAAAGTTCTTGAACCTAGAGTTAGCTTTTCTCATAATATCCAATTATCTGCAAGATATTTTTTATATAAAGATCAGGAAAAATCTGAAAACACATTTTATATTCAAAATTATTACCTTAATAATTTTAGTTATGATTCTGTTGCTGTTCAATCATTAATAAACAGATTTCGTTTCGGAAGTGAAGAAGTTTTTGAAAAACAACACAAATTCGGTTTTTCATTTATGCTGAATGATAATTTATATAAAATTTATAATTTTAAAAATTATATAACTCTTCAAAATACTGCTGTTTTTTTTGAGAACCAAGTTACAGGCAATTTTTACACTCTGTCAAATAAAGGTTTGAATATAAATATTTCAGGGAATTACTATTTTACGGGGTATCGAACAAATGATTATCGAATAAAAACCGCAGTTTTCAAAAATCTTTTTCAAAATAAGTATAAATCAGCAGTTCTGTTAAAATTTACTTATTCAAATATGAAAGCCGATTACTTCCAAAATACATATTATTCCAACCATTTTATTTGGGACAATAATTTTAATTCTATACAAAGAGCGGATGCAACATTCAAATATACAATGAAACATCAAAAATTGAATTTCCGATTTAACTCTGCTTATATAAAAAATTATATATACAACGACATTTCTGCCTCACCGGTTCAGGTCGATTCAGGAATTAAAGTGTTTTCTGCTTATGTTGAAAAACGTTTTAATTTAAACAGAATTATCTTTGAAAATAAAGTAATATGGCAGCATTCTTCAGATGATAACATAATCAGTTTACCTCAATTAGCTGCATATCAGTCAACTTATTTTATAATGCATTATAAAAAAGCACTTCTCGTACATGCCGGCTATGAAGTATATTATTCAACAAAATACAAATCATACAGTTACAATCCTTCAACAGGACAATTTTATTTTGAAAACAATGATAAAAAATACGCCGGGAACTATCCGTATATAACGGTATTTGCCAATTTAAAAATTAAACATAATGTCCTTCTGTTTTTTAAGTTGATGAATGTAAGTTCCGCTGTTGTTAAAACCGGCATTCTGCCATATTATGTAAATCATTATCCGCTGCAAACATTAATGTTCAAATTCGGAGTAAAATGGACTTTCAGAAATTAATTTTTTAAACTTTTTTGATAATATTTGCACCATTCGGTCAGCCCGCATTTCTCACACTTTGGTTTTCGTGCCGAACACACATATCTGCCGTGAAGAATAAGCCAATGATGAGCCACAGGTAATAATTCTGAATTAATATTTTTCACAAGTTGTTGCTCTGCCGCTAATGGAGTTTTGGCATTTACGGTTAATCCCAATCGTTCCGACACTCTGAAAACATGTATATCAACAGCCATAGCAGGCTTATTATAAATAACCGATACAATAACATTTGCCGTTTTTCTTCCTACACCCGGAAGTTTTTGTAATTCTTTAATGTCAGAAGGCACAATATTTTTAAATTCTTCCGTAAGCATCTTTGCCATACCGGTAAGATGTTTTGCTTTATTATTAGGATAAGAACAAGATTTTATATAATCAAAAACTTCTGATACTTCAGCTTTTGCCAAATAATATGCATCCGGAAAACGTTCAAAAAAATCTGCGGTTATTACATTTACTCTTTTATCGGTGCACTGTGCCGAAAGTATTACCGCAACAAGAAGTTCGTAAGGACTGTTATAATTCAATTCGGTTTCTGCCACAGGCATGTTTTCCTGAAACCAATTTATTATTTCAGTATATCTTTCTTTTTTTGTCATAATAAAAAAACTGTCGAATTTAAATATCCGACAATATAATTATTTTATCAAAAACACATCCCTTTATTTATTGGTAAAATAAAAACCGATTGTTATTGAATGATTCATATGTTTCAATTTAGGAGCAGTTTCTCCGGCAGATTCAATATCTGAAACAAGCTCCGAGGGAACCATATTTCTTAAACCTAAACTTAAATTATATGCAATTTGTATATGACTGTAGCCGAAACCGAGAGAAGCATTTAAACCAAAATCAATTGGTTCAAAATCATCACTTGATAATTTTCCGAATTTTATTTCAGGCGAGAATGTTATTGTTCCGGTTGTGTCGGCAGCAGCAGCTTCTTCGACAACAATATCTTTCTTTGTCCCTTTATATGATGCTGCAACATAAGATCCTGCCGAAGCAAATATATAAGCCTCTCCTCTTTTACTGAAAAAGTATTTATACTTTAATTCCAAAGGTATATAGGCGTTATGAATAAAATAACTAACACTGTCATTATCAGAAGAATATCCTCTGCTTATTGCCTGAATACCAAATTGAAAATAGAGTTTCTTTTCTATAATTATATTTTCAAAATTAAATCCTCCGTAATATTCCGGTAAAAATGTTATTTCTTTATTAATTTCTTTATTATAAACTGCATCGTTCGTAATCATTCTCATATCACTAATCCCGCCGCCGACAAAAATACCGATATTGTTTTGAGAATTTATAAAACTTACGAAAATAAATATAAGTCCCAAGAGTAAAAAATACTTTTTCATTGATTATTTTTAAATTAAACAATTTTTCTTTGCTTCTGTAAAAATAAGAAAAAGTTATAATCTTTAAGAATCAGTTTTCTTTATTAAGCTGTTTTTTTGACAAAAGACCTAATTCAAGTGCTAAATTAACAATTTTCTCTGCTCTTTTAACAATAGGAGGATCAATCATTTTTGTTCCTATTGAAATTACACCTAATCCTTTTTCTTCGGCTTCTTTAAATGCCCTGACAATTTTTATCGCTTTTTCAATTTCGGTATTATCAGGTGCAAAACTCTCGTGAACAATAGGAATTTGTCTCGGATGAATACAACCAATCCCTTCAAAACCAAGCATTTTACTTTCTTTTAAAGTAGTTTTTAATCCCTCTTCATCACCAACATCAGAAAATACGGAATCAATCGGTTGTATTCTCGCAGCTTTGCATGCATTAACCATTCGCATTCGTGCATATAAAGATTCTTTTCCCTCTTTGGTTCTTTTCACACCTAAATCTGCAGTAAAATCCTCTAATCCTATTGCCGTTGCCGCCACATTTTCGGAAGCCTTTGCAATTTCAAAAGCATTTTCAACCCCGAGAGCACTTTCAATAATCGGCATATAATAAATCGGATAATCAAAACCGTATTTTTTTCGTAATTTTTCCACTTCTGAGTCAACTTGTTTTATTTGTTCGGCGGTTTCGCATTTAGGAATTAAAAGCATATTAACATAATGCGGGGCAACATACTTAATATCCTCCAAACCGGCAGGAAGTTGATTAATTCTTACCATTTTTTCGGCACCGTAAAAATCAACATTACGAAGTGCATTTCTTACAATAAACCGTGCTTCATGTTTTTTTGACGGAGCAACCGAATCTTCCAAATCCAGAATAATTCCGCTTGGTTTATGAACACCGGCATTAAGCATCATTTTCGGACTGTTTCCGGGCAAATAAAGTCGTGAAAAACGAAATTGATCTTTTTTGCTTGCATATTTATTCCGGTCAAGAATATCAAATAAAAATTCCTTATCAGTTTTTACAGCTTTTTTAATTACAGCTTCAATTCTTGCCGCAATCGTAAAATTTAATGCTCCGGTATCAAGAATTTTTAAACAGGCATGCTTAATACCGAAAAAAGTCAATTCTTCTTTACCGAGATTTTTAACAGATTCTCCGTATAAAGACGCAACTTTACTTTTTAAATCAATAATCAAGCCTCCGGAATTTTTAATTTCTAATGAAACAAAACAATCCGAACGAGATTTCGGATTATTATCTCCGGCAGTGAATACTTTATTTTCAACCATCATAATTTTTACTGACAAATTGCTTTAACAATATCTACAAAACTTACTTTAAGTGCTGCACCTCCGATTAAACCGCCGTCAACATCGGGCATAGAAAAAATATCTTGTGCATTTGCAGGTTTCACACTTCCTCCGTAGAGTATAGTCAAATTATCCGAAATATCTTTTCCGTATTTCCGAAAAACAATATCTCTGATAAAGGCATGCATTTCCTGTGCTTGTTCTTTTGATGCCGTAACTCCGGTTCCTATTGCCCAAACAGGTTCGTATGCAATTACAATTCTTGTAAAATCATCATCCGAAAGATGAAATAATCCTTCGGAAATTTGATTTTTTACAATATTAAAATGATTTTCGGATTTCCTGTCTTCTAATTTTTCACCGCAACAAAAAATTGGTGTCATATTATTTTTCAAAACTTGTTCTGTTTTTTTAACAAGAATATCCGAAGTCTCATTATAATAAGCACGCCTTTCGGAATGACCGACAATAATGTAAGAACAACCTGCCGATTTCAACATTTTTGCAGAAATTTCACCGGTAAATGCACCCTCACTCTCAGTTGCACAATTTTGTGCTGCAATATTTATTTTATTTCTGTCGGTTACTTGTTCAAAAAATGTAAGATGCGTAAACGGAGGTGCTATTATAACCTCAACATCCGACGGCAAAGTAACATTTTTCAGTTCTTTATTAATATCTGAAACCAAAGCAACGCCGTCTTTAATCCCTGTATTCATTTTCCAGTTTCCTGCAACAATTTTTTTTCTCATAACATTATTGATTAAGTTTTTTTATTTCTTTAATATTCGGAATATTATAATAGTGGAATTTCTTCAGCACTTTTGCATCTTTCATAACAACAAAACCGGGATTTGAGCGAATAAATGTTTTAAGCATTTTTTTATCTCCGGTTAAAATTTGAACATATGGCGGTAAACTGTTTTTATATTGGTTAATTATTGAAGACTGGGATGAAGTAAAGCAATAAAAATGATAATGATTGCGGATTGTATAAGCAGCTATATCATTTATCCTTTTTTGAAAATTTTTCAATCTTTTTATTCCTTTTTTGAAATCGGGCATTATCAGAATACAACTTATTCTTTTATCGTTAAGAATACTTTCGGTAATGTCTCTGCCATGTAAATCGGACAAATAAAAATCGTGAATCAGCGGTTCGTATCCTTTTTTTATAAGTTTTGTTATTGTCGTATCGTATTCCCAGTTTAAAGTATCTTCATAAGGAATATTGCTAATATCAAATTCTTTGATTTTATTTGTTTTTAAATTTCTGTAATAAAGAGCGGTTTCGTAAATATCTTTTTCCGCATCGGGCGGAAAACTGACAGATTTTTTGATATTTGTGCCTTCTTTAAAGGGTCTGAAATCAATAATGGGCAGATTATAAAAATTATAAAATTGAAATCCGAAAGCAAACAGAATAAAAATTGAGAAAATAATTTTTGTCTTTTTAGTTTTACAATCTGTTCCGAATACTTTTCTGTAAAAGAAAATAATCAGAAGAAAAATCAGAAGAATTACATTTTTACCGAAAGTTTGCCAATTAGTTAACTTAACGGCATCCCCGAAGCAGCCACAATCCGTAACGGGATTTGCTGTTGCCAGCCAAAAAGTTAAAGGTGTAAAAACCAACAAGAAAAATAAGCCAATCCAATTTGCAAATTTTGTAAATACATTAAACAATAACATCAAACCGACGGTTAATTCTGCAGCATTCAGCAAGAATGAAAAGATTAAAGCGTAGGGCATTAAAAATGCCAATCCCATAGCTTCAAAATAGTCACTGAATTTAATTTGAGTACCTACGGGATCTATTGCTTTTACAAAGCCTGAAAAAACAAAGACCAAACCGGATAGAATTCTGCTGAAATGATATAGTCCTTTTTTCATATAATTAATTTTAAAAATTTTAATATTGAATTCGCTCTAAAAAGTTTAAAAACCACAAATACCGAAATATAAATAAACATTAAAATTCTACATATCAACTTATTGCATCTAATTAATTCAATCGGGGTTTTCAAAAATATTGTTTTCGGAACATATTAATTAGTCCGTGATTATTATTTCTCGATAAGCATTTTTATTAATGCAAAAACTGCATAATTAATCATATCATAATAATTTGCATCCACATTTTCAGAAATCAGAGTTTTGCCGTCATTATTCTCAATTTCTTTTGTACGAAAAATTTTCATTAAAATTAAATCGGTAAAAGAACTGATTCGCATACTTCGCCACGCTTCATCATAATCATGATTTTTATTCATCATCAGTTCTTTTGATTTTCTGAAATATTTTAAATATAGATTTTCGGCTTTTTCATGTTCTAAATCAACATTTTCAGAAATTCCGAGCTCAAGTTGAATTAATGCAATTAGTGCATAATTTATAATTCCGATAAATTCGGGAACAATACCTTCATCAACTTTCTGTACTTTTTTTGTTTCCAGACTTCTGATACGTTGAGCCTTAATGTATATTTGATCGGTTAATGAAGGTGTTCTTAAAATGCGCCATGCCGTTCCGTAATCTTTCATCTTTTTTATGAAAATATCTTTACATAAAGCAATTATTTCTTCGTATTCTAAATTTGTATCAGGCATTTTTTTGTTCAAAATTAAAAAATTTACGGTATATAGAATATATTACCGATATTTTTTTAATCATCAGAGAATTTGCGAATAATTCTTCTGTATGAAGAGAAAACATTTGCTCGCGAAACAAAACCGACATATTTTGTACCGTCAAGAACGACAACATTAAACAAACCGCTGGTTTGAATTTTTTTTGCAACTTCAGCCATTGTATCATGGATACTGACAATAACTGTTGGTTTATACATTATCTGACTTGCATAAACGCGTTCATATTTTTCTTTATCAAATATAATATTTTTAAAATTTTGTAAAGTAATCAGACCCAAAAAATTATTATCATCATCAACTACCGGAAAAATATTACGTTCGGATTTAATAAAAGCATCTTTTATTTGTTTCAGATTATAGTTTGGTTTTAATTTTACAAAATTATTTTCAATCAAATTCTTAATCTTCATCATTTTAAGAATATTCTTATCTTTATGATGCGTCATTAATTCTCCTCTTCGAGCAAGTTGAATGGTGTAAACCGAATTTTTATGAAAAATACGAACCGTAGCAAAAGAAATAGTTGCTACAACCATAAGAGGAACAAATAATCCGTAACCGCCGGTTAAATCACCTATAAGGAATATAGCAGTTAAAGGTGCATGCAGCACACCGGCAATCATACCTGCCATTGCTACCAAAGCAAAATCTTCATGAGATAAGGTTCCCAATCCGAGTGACCCGACGATTAATGTAAAAAATAAACCGATATTTGCACCGGTAAACAGTGTCGGGGCAAAAATTCCTCCGATACCGCCGCTTCCGAATGTAATGGATGTTGCAACAACTTTTAATAATATTATAACCAAAAACAAAATATAAATTACAATTTGATTAGAGTTAAAACTTTCAAATAGTGTATTTTTAAATAAATAATCAAAATTTCCGTGTAAAGCAGAATTTGTTACATCATAACCTTCTCCGTAGAAAAAAGGAAAAAAATAAATTAAAAGCCCCAAACTGAAACCGCCGATTAATAATTTATACCAAGGGTTCTTTATCTTAGAAAAGAATTTTTCAATAACAACATATACTTTAGTAAAATAGGCAGCCATTAATCCGGTAAGAATTCCGAGAATAATGTAATACGGCAAATCACTCATTACAAACGAATCATTCATCTGAAAAGGATAAATTGCACCGAAACCCAACAGAAAATAAGCAGTTATAGCTCCCGTAACCGATGCAATTAAAATCGGAACTACCGAATACATCGTTAAATCAATCATAATTACTTCCAGAGCAAATACTACTCCTGCTAAAGGAGCTTTAAAAATGGCAGACATTGCTCCGGCAGATGCTGCACCGAGTAATAAAATACGATTTTTATAATTCAGGTGAAAAAAACGACCTAAAGTTGAGCCGTATGCTGCACCTGTGGCAACAGTAGGGCCTTCCAATCCGACAGAACCGCCGAAACCGACCGTAAATGCACTGGTTATTATTGATGAAAATAAATTGTGCATTTTCATAAATCCGTGAGTTTGCGATATTGAATATAAAACACTCGGAATTCCGTGTTCAACTTTACGTTTAATAATATATTTTATAAATATAAGAGTAAGAAAAACCCCTATGGTCGGAAAAACAATGTATAAAATATTGCGTGTATCCTCAAAAAAACCCCCTTTTAAAGTCAGCTCAATAAAGCGAACGGATCTTTTAATAATAAATGCTACAATTCCGGCGAGTACACCCACAATCGCAGATAGAATAAACAGAAACTGCATGTCAGACAAATGCCTTAATCTCCATTTAAACAATTTAAATGTATATAGGTGCATAAAACGCCTGAATCTCTTCTTATTAGTTAATTTAAATAACATAATATCAGAATAAAAATGTTTGCAAATGTATTACCATAAACCGAACTTTCAAACAATTTACGGAATTTTATTTGCGACAGTAAAAAAAACGATTTTAACTTATGAAAACAACTTTTTTACTAAATCTTTTCGTTTCATTTTCAGCAGTTTATCTTTTATTTTTTGTCGGTATTCTTTTTTGTACCAAAAGAAAAACATACGTTGTGCCAGTTTTTGTTCTTTGCTGCGAGGCGTAAAAACTTTTTCAAGTGTGTACGGATGAAAACCTGAATAATAAATAACCGCAGCAACCGTCATTGGTGTAGGTGTCATATCCTGAACTTGTTCCAATTTAAAATTCAGTTTTTTTGTTTTGACTGCAAGTTCCGCCATATCCGAATCTTTACTGCCGGGATGACTTGAAATAAAATACGGAATAATTTGTTGATTTAAGCCTTCCTTCTCATTAAGAATGTCAAAATATTTTTTGAACTTATAAAATAAATCGAAAGACGGTTTACGCATAATTTTCAAAACATTATCTTCGGTATGTTCAGGAGCAACTTTCAGCCGCCCGGAAACATGATACCTTATCAGTTCTTTAGCATACGCATCTTTATCGCCGCTTATCTTTCCGTTTTTGTTAAAAAGTAAATCATAACGAATACCGCTGCCGATGAAAGCATGTTTCACTTTGGGACGTTTCCGTGTTTTTTTATAAATTTCAGTCAAAGCCGAATGATTGGTATTCAGATTAAAACAAATTTCGGGATAAATACACGACGGGCGTTTACATTTTTCACAAATTAACAAATCTTCGCCCTGCATTTTGTACATATTTGCGGAAGGTCCGCCGATATCGGATATTGTTCCTCTGAAATCAGGCATATTTGTAACTTCATCAACTTCTTTCAAAATTGATTTTTCGGAACGACTGATAACAAATTTCCCCTGATGTGCCGAAATAGTACAAAAACTGCAACCTCCGAAACAACCTCTGTGCATGTTTATCGAAAATTTAATCATTTCATAAGCCGGAATATTGCCTTTATTTTTATATTTCGGATGCGGTAAACGGGTATAAGGTAAATCGTAAAAACTGTCAATTTCTTTTTCCGTTGTTACGGAATGCGGCGGATTAACAACAATATATTTATTTCCGGTTTTTTGCACTAAAATATTCGCTTTTTTTAAATTGGACTGAGTTTCAATTTGCTTGAAATTTTGTGCAAATTTCTTTTTATCCGTTAAACATTCTTCGTAAGAAAACAAAGTAATTATTTCATGTCCTGTTTTTTTGTTAACAGGCATATTATCAGACATATAAACAGTTTGAGGAATGTTCTTCATCGAAGAAACAGGTACGCCTTTATCGGCTAAACGAGCTATTTCAACAATTGATTTTTCGCCGCTGCCGTAAACTAATAAGTCAGCTCCGCTTTCAGTCGAAATTCCGGATTTTAAAGTATCCGACCAATAGTCATAATGGGTAAGGCGTCGTAATGATGCTTCAATACCTCCGAGAATAACCGGAGTGTCAGGAAATAACTTTTTGAGTATTTTAGTGTAAACCGTTGCGGCATAATCGGGTCTGAAACCCGACTTTCCTCCGGATGTATAGGCATCGTCAGACCGCAATCGCTTATTTACAGTATAATGATTAACCATAGAATCCATATTTCCGGCAGTAACACCGAAAAATAAACGCGGTTTTCCTAACTTTTTAAAATCTCGCAAATCATCCTGCCAATTTGGTTGCGGAACAATTGCAACTCTCAAGTCGATATTTTCCAATACCCTCCCGATAACAGCTGCCCCGAATGCCGGATGATCGACATAAGCATCGCCTGAAAACAGGATAACATCGGGCGTATCCCAATCGAAAATTTTAAGTTCTTTTCGGGTTGTAGGTAACCAGTCGGTTATTTTATAGTCTTGTTTCAAAGAAGAGATAAATTTCCGACAAAGATATTATTATTTACGATTTTTTCCCGTCCATTTTAAACCGCTGTATATTAAAGCAGCCCCGGCAAGAAAAAAGATAAAATTATTGATTACGATATCGGAAGTAATTTCATCATTTTTAAATATTGCATAAAATCCGGCAAGGAAAATTAAAATTCCCCCGATAAGCATAAATACTCTGTATATCTTTTGTTTTACGGTTATTTTAGTCATTCCTTATAGTTAAATGTCGAAAGGTGAAAATTTTAAGTGCAAAATTAATAAATATAAAGTTCTTTTTACGATGGCTGTTAATTTTTTATTTGATAAGCATACAAGTCTCATATCTATAACTTATATGAGTAAAATATGTAGATTATATAAACAGAGAATACACTAAATATATGATTTTTTTAAAAATTAGTATAATAAAATAACGGATATAAAAAGTTTCTTTTTGCCGGGACTGTTTCAAAAAATATTTCCGTAACTATTGCAATGTGAAATTTTTTCCATTGTCCGGACAAAAAATAATTCATTTTTTAAATAATCATTTTAATAATAGTTTGATATAAAATTCTTTTACAAAGATAATCTAAATATCAAATAACATAAATTTTAGTTAGTTGTTTTTTATTATTACTGCCAAGCTATTGAATGTCCGGCATCGGGTATTTCAAAGCACTTTACTTTCAATTTATATTTTTTCAACAACGATAAGGAGAAATTGCTGCCAACAATAATTTATAAATAATTCTTACCGTCATTTATATTTATTATGAATTAATGTTATAAATGAAGGTAAAACAATCAACAGTAAAGGCATGGCAACAATAAATCCTCCGATAACGGCTATGGCTAAGGCCTGTTGCATTTCAGCACCAATTCCGATTGCTGCAGCCAGCGGAATAAGAGCTAATATCGCACTCAACGCAGTCATTAAATTAGGACGTAAACGCAAGCCGATTGCTTTTTTTACAGCAGTGTCTTTATCATATTTTGTTAATTCTTTAAAATATTGATAACCGGTAAATATTGAATTCTCGGCAATGATACCGACAATCATAATCAGCCCGGTATAACTGCTTACATTCAGAGGAATATTAAAAATATAAAGCATAATTAAACTTCCGTTTATTCCTAAAAGTGATATAAATAAAATAAGAGTTGCAACAAACCAACGTTTGAAAAGAAACATTAACACTACAAATACCAAAAGTGTAGCAAGTATTAAAATCATCATTAATTCTTTAAATGATTGTTGTTGTTGTTCATATGCTCCGCCATATTCAATCTGATAAGTTGAAGGTAAATCAATTTTTTTTGAGAACTCCGATTTTAAATCTTTTACAGCTGTTCCTAAATCTTTGTTTTCTAATCTTGCGGTAAGAATAATTACAGGTTTTAAATTTTCCCTGTTTTCAATAACATCACCTGAAACAGGATTAATATCACAAAAAAACGACAAAGGGCGAGTTGTTCCGTCAGGTAAAAAGACAGCTTGTTTTTTCAGCACGTCTAAATCATTATCAGCAAAATCTACGAAGCGTAATATTACTCTTCTCATTTGCTGCCCTTCTTGTATGTCACCTATTTGTAAACCGGAAGTCATTGCTGCCTGATCGGGATTAGGAACCGGAATATCTGCACTTTTACCAATAGGAATACCTTCTATTATTGTTTTTAATTGTGTGTCAAAATTGTTTAAATCAATGTTGTATAATGCTAATTTATCTAATTTAGGCTTAAAAATAAGAGCCGGACCTTCGGGAACTAATCCGTCATCAATATCAACAATTCCCGGAATACTGTCCATTACTTTATGACACTGATCGGCAATTGCTTGCAGTTTATGATAATCATCGCCAAATATTTTCACTTCAATGGGTTGTGCTTTACCTATTAAGTCGCCGAGCAAGTCGGCAATACGTTGCCCGAATTCAATATTCAAAACAGGTACTTTTTCCGAAATATCGTGTCGTAATTGGTTAATAACCTGTTCGGTGGTTTTTGTTCTGCTGTGTTTTAGCTGAATAGAATAATCTCCTTCGTTGGCAGGGTGAGCCCGAAATGACATTCTAATTCCTGTTCTGCGAGAATAACTTTCTACATTCGGATTTGCAAGAATAAGCTTTTCCATTTCTTTACATAAACGATCGGTTTCGGTAATATCAGTACCGGGCGGTGAGTAATAATCTAATACAATTGAACCTTCATCTAATTTCGGCAAGAAGCCTGTTTGTAATTTTGTTGCTGCAAAATACCCGAAAAACAGTAATATTGATACAAAAACGATTGAATAAACGGGTTTGTTAAAGAACCATGTTAAAAATGAAATTTTTATTTTTTTCTGTTTCGATTCAGGCTTGTGTTTGTAGCCAATCATTATATGAAATACAGGTAATAACAACCAAGTTACCAAAAAAGAAACTACCATTGTAATTTGCATTGTATCTGATAAAATTCTAAAAAAGCTGCCTGCTAATCCGCTCATTAATCGAAACGGAAAATATATTACAATGGTTGAAAGTGAAGATGCAATCATTGCAGGAGATAAGAATTTTACAGATTTTTTAACTATCTGAAATTTATTTTGCTCAGGATAAGTCTCATGGTCTTTATAAATTTGTTCTATAATAACGATAGCATCATCAATAATTAATCCTATAGAAGCAGCAACAGCTCCAAGCGACATAATATTGACAGTAATGCCTGCAAAATAAAGTGCAAGAAACGAAAAAGCAACCGTTACCGGAATGGTTAATAAAACAACGAGACTTGAACGCCAAGAACGTAAAAAAAGTATAATAACCAAAAAAGCCAAAAACAAACCTTCGTAAATAGTTTTCATTGTGCCGTCAACACTTTCGTTTACAAATGCTGACTGATTATAATATGGTTTTATTGTATAACCTTTTGGCAGTAGTCTTTGTATTTCTTGTGCTTTATATTCTATATTATCGGCAAAATCAGTTAAATTTACACCCGGCTGTTTTATTAAATCAATAATTACGGCATTGTTGCCATTAGCATTTATCTTTACAAATTCCTGCTGTGCTTCAAGCTTTATAACAGCAATATCTCTAATTTTTACAATTCTGCCGTTAATATTTTTTATAATAGTATTGCTGAGTTGATCAATATCTTTCACACGCGTATCTATTAAAGTAAGATACATTCTGTAGTGATCAGGCAAAAGTCCGGCAGATGATACAAAATTATTATTATTGAAAGACGTAATAATATCTTGCGGAACAATGCCCAATGCAGTCATTTTTTCGGGAATTGGTGCAATAACATACTCTTTGCTTCTGCCTCCGCGAATTACAACATTTGAAATACCGGCTACTTGTGAAAATGCAGGACGAATAATTACATTGGCTATATCTTTTAAATCGACATCTGTTTTATCAGGATTTTCAAGTGTATAACCATAAACAGGAAAAAGAGACTGGTTCATAACTTCTGCCGAAATATTTATATCGGGCGGAAGAAAATTTTTTATTTCATTAATACGACTTTCAAGTTGTGGTTTAAGTGTATAAATATCTAAACCCCAGTTAAAATATACTTCAACAGTTGCGCTTCCTCTGCTTGTGCTGCTTTTTACCAATCTGACACCGGTTACTTTTTTCACGGCACTTTCAATTGGTTGTGTTACGCTGATCATCATTCGGTCGATTGGTAATTGACCTGCATCAATAATAATAGAAATACGAGGAAACTGAACTTCGGGGAACAAGTTTGTTTTCATTTGTGTAAACGAAAATACACCTGCCGTAAATATCAATATCCCAACTAACAGAATGGGTTTTTTAAATGTTTTATAATAGTTTTTCATTTTAGTTTTTCTCTATTAAAACAGTATCAGTTAAACCATAAGCACCCTCACTGATAAACTCATCATCAAGAGAAAATTCAGGTGATAATATCTCAACTTTTTCGTGATTTTGATTACCTGTTTCAACTTCAATTTGCACTGCTGTACTGTCATTTATCAGTTTCATAAGCCAAAACTTCTTCATTAAAGCATCTGTTTGTAAGCATTTTTTAGTTAGTATTTGGGCTTTATGTTTTGTGCTTTTATCTAATAGAACTTTAACTATCATATTTTCCGGCAAAAATTGTTTTGTTTTTATATTTGCTAATAATTTTACGGTTTGTGATGCTTCGTCAACCTGTGGTAAATATTTTGAAATATGCCCTGTAATTTCAGTATTATCAGGTAAAATTATTTTACATTCGGTTCCTGTTTTAGCCAGGTTATTATATTCAAACGGAATATTAACTTGTAGTTTCAAATCGTTTGACGACATTAAAATACACATAAGCGACCCTTTGTCAACAAAAACATTTTTATTGGTAATACTAAGATTCATAATTCTGCCGTTTACCGTTGCATAAATTTTTATTTTCCCGTAGTCTGTTTTTGGTAAACTATCAGCATTTTGCATTAAATATGCTTCCGGTGTTTTCATTTCGAATAATACTTCTCCTTTTTTCACAATATCACCTTGTTGTGCATTAACTTTTGTGATATATCCGTTTATCGGTGCTGTTAAATTACTCTTATTCAGATAAACAGTTTTGCCGGTAAGCTGAATATAATCGGGAATATAACCATATTCTATTTTACTCACTTTTACTTTTGTTTTTATTGCAGAAACTTGTTGTTCTTCATTTTGCTCTTTACACGAATCAAGTGTAAATATTGTCAGCAAACTGATAAATATTATAAATAATTTATTCATTTTAAAGTATTAGAAATTCCAATAATTATAGGAGTTAATAAATATTTGTTTTTGCATTTGTAAGTGCAAATTTTCTTGTTTTTTTTCAGAAATATCACGTATCAGATTTTTAAAATCCATTATTGATATTTGTGCCTGAGATAATTCCATTTGATAAAGTTTAAATAATTTTTCATATTCTGTTAATTGATTTTGTACAATATTTATTTGTTTATCAATAGTTTTTATTTGATTTAAAAATTTTGCTTTTCTTGTATTGTATTTATTTACAAAATTTTGCTTTTCAAATTCGATAGTTTCAATTTCAATAAACGACTTTTTATGCTGAATTGTCTTTTGATTACCGTCGAAAATATTCCAAGTAAAATTTATGCCTGTTGCAAATCCTAAGCGATTAACGGCAGGCACATAAACAGCATTAAGTCCGGCATTTGCAAATAAACTTAATTTAGGTTTATAGTTTCTGTCAAACACTTTTTGTTTAGTAATAATGTTCAAACTGTCCAATTTAAATTTGTTAATAAATTTAGAATAACTTATAGTATCGGCATTAATTTTAAAATTAACTTCTTCTAAATCAACATTATCGGTGTCATTTATTCCGCAAAGCAAGTTTAAATCAAATAAATTTCGGGAATATTCAGTTAAATATTTCTCATATTCAATATTAAAATTTTCTGTTTCAATTTTTAACAACATTAAATCGGTTTGTTTATAAATTGCATTATCAACTAATTTCTGTAATATTAGTATTTGATTGTTAAGTTTATCTATTAATGATTTACTTATTTCAGCTTGGTTTTTTGCCGTTAAGCATAAAATATATTGATACCCTACCAATTGTTCTAATTTACGCTTGGTTAATTCGATATTGTTTATATTTATTTTGTCCTGAATATTTGCTTGTTCATAATACGATTTATAGGTTTTACCCGTGAACAAAGGTTGTTTTACAGATATAAATGCTTGATATTGTCCGCCGTCAGAGTATGCTAAATCGTAACCGGTATATGAATTGGCATCATCTGAAATTAATTGAAATTGCTTGGTATTATTGTCGTGCGAAACTATAGGAGCAAATAAAACGCTGCCTTGAAGCCTTATTTCAGGTATTGAAAGAACACGTTTTATTTGTTTTAAATCAAGTTCTGTAATCTTAATATCATTTTTACTTTTATTTATTAACGGACTGTTGAGTTTTGCCTCATTTATATAATACTGTAGAGTATTTTGAGAATATGATTTTTGGCAAAATCCTGCAGCAAATAAAAGAAGTAGTATTATATTTCTCATTGTTTATTATAAGTTGAATTATATAAAAAAGTCGGACTTATTAAATCCGGCCTTTTTATTGAAAATTGTTTGTTTAATCATTGTCTTCTTCGTCATTTTCTTTTTTCGATTCTTTTTTCACGACTTTACCGGTTGGTGAAACAGCAACTTCCGTTTCGGTTTTTTCTTTTCTCAACTCAAATTCATACACTTTACCTTCAACAGTTTCCGAAATTTCTGCTTCTTTAATTTTATATCCTGCAAATTCAGTGTTAATTGTATTTTTTACAATTGCAGGAATTTCTGATTTTTGAATTTCGTGTTCGGTTTCTTTCCAAGTTCCGTCAACAGCAAAATTTGCCGAATACTCTTTACCGTTCATTTTAAATTCTGCTTCCCATTCTGATTTTCCTTCTTTATCCCATTTTACTTTCTTCGCATTCGGAAACTTTTGTGAGAATGTAGTTTTTACTTTTACAGGAATATTTTCTTTTTGTCCGCAAGCCGAAAAACTAAAAACAGCCAAAATCATTGAAATAACAAATAAATTTTTCATTGTATAAAATTTTAATTGAATATTGATTTTACTGCAAAGAAAACACCCGATTTTGAATTAATTTTGAATTTTCAGAATTGTACTGAAAAAAAATGGAGATTCTCAGAAAAAGAATATGAAACACTCCAATTATTGGCGTCAGCAATTTTTTTCACAATTGCCAAACCTAAACCGGTACCTTGTTCGGAAGAGTCTGATGTTGAGAAGCGATGAAAAATTTTTTCTTCCGACAACTGTTTTGATTTTCCGGTATTTGCAACAGTAAGTTTTTTTTCGGAAAGAGAAATGTATAATTCACCGCATTTTATATTATGCCGAACAGCATTTAAAAATATATTATTAACCAAAATTTCCGTTAACCCGATATCGGCATTTACAGTAATATCATTTTGAAGGTTTATTTTAATCATAATACTCTTTTGCTCAGCTTGTTCTATAAAAAAATCCAATTGTTTTTCAATAAGTTTCTTTATTGAAAATGATTCAATTTTTTCAAATTGATTATTATCAATTTTGGAGAGTAATAATAAATTTTTATTAAGCCTTTTTAATTGATTTACAGTATTATTAAGTGAAGCAAAAATGACTGATTGTGCTTCAGTAATATCTGAACCTTGAATAAGTGTGTCGATTTTTGCCTGAAAAACAGCAATCGGTGTTTGTAATTCATGAGCTGCATTTTCAACAAATTCGCGCTGGTTTTGATAGATTTTAATGTTCTTTTCAATCAGTTTAAAAATACTGTTATTCAGTCGGTTAAATTCTTTAATTTTAGTTTCGGATAATTGCGGTAATTCATATTTATCAATTTCAAAATCTTCTATTTGTTGAAGTGTTGTATAGAAAGGTTTCCAAAGGCTTAAAGAAAGTTCTTTATTAATAAAAAATAAACCTGAAAGCAGTAAAATGATTATTACAATAAACAGTAAAGCAATACTTATCATTAAATCTTCTGATTCTAACATATTAACTCCGACAGAAAAAGTATAAGGTTTCCCTTCAATTATTACAGGTGAATATAATTCTCGATAAGGTTCATTTTCTTGTTCTGTTATATTATAATGTGAAGTATTAAATATTGAATCATCGGTTAATCCTTTTGTTTTGATAATTTTAATGTCGTTATTGAATTTATTCCAAACCGGTATATCTGTTTCTTTTAACTTTAAGATATATTTTTTCAGAAATTCTGTTTTGTAAGTTATTAAAGTTTCATCTGTATCTTTTATGTATAATTTTTCAGTAATTATATAAAATAAAGGTGCAACAACGATAAATACTGCTATAGAAAAAATAAGGTAAACTCGTTGAGTTTTATATAATAAATTCTTAGTCATCGTCCCATTTATAACCTAAACCGTAAATTGCTTTAATATATTTTTTGCAACCGGCATTTTTCAATTTTTTTTTCAGATTTTTGATATGTGCATACACAAAATCGTGATTATCCATCATATCAGCCATATCGCCTGAAAGGTGTTCTGCAATGGCACTTTTTGAAAGTACTCTGCCTTTATTTCCGATAAGATACAACAATAAGTCAATTTCTTTTTTTGTAATTTCAAGGCTTATATTATTAATCTTTACAACTTTTGACATCAAGTCAATTTCTATTTCATTAAAGACAATTTTGTTGTTTCCGCTAAATTGTTTTCGTCTGATTAATGCTTGAATTCTGACTAATAATTCAGATAAATGAAATGGTTTTATCAGGTAGTCATCAGCACCCAAATTAAATCCTTCGATTCGGGTTTCCAGTGTTTCTTTTGCAGAAAGAATAATAACACCTTCTGTTTTATTTTGTCTTTTTAATTCTTCCAATATTGTAAAACCATTTCCGTCAGGTAACATTAAATCCAGCAGAATAGTGTCATATTCATAGAGTAAAATTTTTTCTGTTGCTGCGGATAAACTGCTTACCCTTTCACACACAAATTCATTATTATTCAGATAACTTTGAATGCTTTCGGCTAATTCTTGTTCGTCTTCTATAAGTAATAACTTCATTTTGCAAATATACTTTTCAATTTTGAATATATTTTGAATATATTGAAATTAGGTATCAGAGAAAGACAGTATTACGATTAATACTCTGTATATTCATTTATTCCGTAATTTTACTTTCCTAAAATAACAGACACGTACCAAAGCCGACTAAAAATTCCGATGCTTTATTTTGATACGAAATTTCAATGTGAATTCTTATACTGCAAAACAGCGAGTATGTATATTTTTAGTTTTCGTACTTTTCTTTTCAATTTATTGCCGTTAAAAATAATACTTTAATCATATATTTAAATTATTTCACACTGAAAGTATTAAAACAAATATTAGTTAGTCTTAATTTTTAAAGTACCTTTGCAGCGGATTACACATCTTTTGATACCAATTCATTTACTGTCATTTTTATTGATAAGCTTCTGAAGCAGGCAACTGTCTCGCCGGCAGACTTCATACTTAATAATTGAGTTATCAACCGATCCAAGCATCAAAGTACTAAAAATTAGTACGCATAAGTGCCCCTGAACGAGCGTTTACGTTATTTCTTTGATGACACCAATTGAATAAAATATGAATATTAAATCAGATTATTATGATGATGACAATCGTATTACTACTGCATTACTTCTTGCTGCCGGAACAGGCAGTCGTCTTTTCCCTTTAACTAAAAACTATCCCAAATGTCTTACCCTTGTAAATAAAAAATCAATTCTTGAAAGATTAGTAACAAATTTGAAAAAACAAGGATTTACCCGACTTGTAATAGTTACAGGTTACGAAAAAGAATGTATTATGGATTTTTTGAGCAGTAAATCAGGAAACTTAAAAATAGAGTACATTTACAGCCCTCTATACAGAACCACAAACAACATTTATTCTCTTTGGATGGCTCGCAATATAATAGACGAACCTTTTGTTCTGTTTGAAAGCGATTTGATTTTAAACACATCATTGCTTAATGAAATGGTTTTTCCTGATAAAATGGCTGTTGCTCTAATGCAACCGTGGCTTAACGGTACAACTGTGTCAATTAACAAACTAAATCAGGTTACTCAATTTCAAAAAGGAACAACAGATAAGTATTCTGATATTCGTTATAAAACTGTTAATATTTATAGTTTTTCACTTTCAACTTGGCGGGCAATTGTTAAAAAGCTCAATCAATATATTTCAGAAGGCAGTGTTAATTGTTATTATGAAGCCGTTTTTTCGGATATGATTGATGATAAAAGTTTGTCGCTTGAATCAGTTTCGTTTGACCATAAACCATGGTACGAGATTGACACTATTTATGATTTGGCTGAAGCAGAAAAACTTTTCCCTGCAGAAATAAAAAAACGGATTAGATCAGAAGCAGTAACAATACAGAGAATATAGAACAGAGAATGAAATACATACCGGAAAATAAATATACAACACAAGCCGAAAAATACGAATACATTTCAAAGCAACACGGCGGTTATTACAGGCATAATTTTACCGACCATGCTTACTTATATAATCTTTATTTTCCGCCCGAAGCAGTATTTGCACATCTGAAAGATAAAATTCAAGATTTAGTATTAAATTACCCCGTGGCACAAGATGCACTTGCCGAACTTATCGGAAAAATAATCGGGCAACCAACCAAGAGAATAGTAGTAGGAAACGGTGCTGCCGAAATTATTAAAATTATTTCGGGGCATTTAGCTGAAAAAATAATTGTTCCTGTACCCTCATTTAATGAATATGCAAATGCTGCACCTGCAGGACATATAATAGAATTTCCGCTCGAATTTCCTTCATTTCAACTTGATACAGACAAATTTGCAGCCGAAGCCATAAAAACGGGAGCCGATATAGCTGTTGTTGTAACGCCCAATAATCCTACTTCGATGTTGGTGCCGAAAGCAGAATTAATACGATTGGCAAAAAAACTGGATAAGCACAATTGTATGCTTATTATTGATGAATCTTTTCTTGATTTTGCCGAAAATAAAGAACAAATAAGCATGGAAAAGGACATTGATAAGTATCCGAATATTGCTGTTTTAAAAAGTATGAGTAAGGCATACGGAATATGCGGACTCAGAATAGGATACATGCTAACGGCTAACTTAGAATTTGCCGCAGCAGTTCGAAACGGTATTCATATTTGGAATATTAACGGATTTGCCGAAGAGTTTCTGAGAATATTGCCCAGGTATAAACAAGAATTTGAAGCCGGCTGCGAAAAAGTTAAAAAAGACCGGGATTTATTCTATAAAAATCTTTGCACTATTGAAGGTATGACTGTTTTTAAACCGGATGCGAACTATATTTTTTGTCGTTTGCCCGATACCGCTTTAAGCGGGCCGGAAATTACAAAGCGCCTTTTTATTGAACACAATATTTATATAAAAGACAGTATGGGAAAAACGCAGCCCGATGCAGACAGATATATTCGAATTGCAAGTCGCACTAATGAAGAAAACAGTAAACTTATTGAGGCTTTGAAGAACGTAATGTATTAAAAATAAACACGATGAATGATAAAAAACAGCCGGGTATGCTTACTTTTGCCAAAGATTTACCGAATATTTGTTCTCTGTTGGGATTATTAAGTGCAGTGGCAGGAATATATTTTGCAATAACAGGAAATTTTCCTTTGGCAATAATCGGTGTGTTGTGGGCAGTATTATTCGACTGGTATGACGGAATTATAGCACGAAAAATGAAAGGCAGGACAAAAGTGCAAGGTGAATTCGGAAAGCAATTAGATTCAATGATTGATATTGTGAGCTTTGGTATATTACCTGCAATTCTGCTTTTAAGCTATGGAAATTACAGTGTTTGGTTTATACCGGGAGCATTTGTAATTATAGCTGTGGCGGCAATTCGTTTGAGTTATTTTAATGTATATGGTCTTATTGACAGTAAAACCTACAAAGGTCTTGCATTGGATAATAATGTGCTTATTCTGGCTTTTGTCTTTTTATTTGAAAGTTTCTTTGAACATTTATCTTTTTCAATTATTATTTATATTATATTAATGATTTTAGCAGCCTTTAATTTATCATCTGTCCCAACTCCGAAATTCGGAGGAAAGTGGATATATGTGCTGGTTATTTACGTTTTGATATTAACATCTGTTTTCGGATGGATTATGTATAACAAAATTTGAAAATATGAAATAAAAAATTATTTTGTCAGAGAGTTTTTTGCATGGAACCTGACACATATACATTAAGCTCCATAACACACACATTATCAAAACCTTCCAAATATAAAAATTAAATTTATTACAGACTAAATTATTGGTATTGAGAATTATATTTCTTTACAATATCATTAAACCGTTTTTTTTAATCCATGCTTTTCTGCCGTCAGTTAATGTAATTTCACACCAATCTCCGTTTTTGTTTTTAATTTTCACTTTATATCCTTCATACATTTTAAAAAGATCGGCAGCAGAATTGTCGGGAGAACTTTTTGCAGTAATTTCTTTATTAATTACAATCCCTGTGTTATGTGCATTTATCTGAAACATCTGATATTGCATAAACACAAATGTTATGAGCGAAAAGAACAAAAGAAACGATGCAAATAATAAACGCAGCTTTTTTGCTTTGGAGTTTTCGGCAATGAAATATAAATACATAAGACCCAAAAATAAAATAAAAAACGTCAAACTTAAGAATCCCCAAAAATCGCGGGACTTCATAAAAGTAATTTGTCGAAAAATTCTTACCGGAAATATTTTAGGCACTTCGGGGGGAAGATTTTTTACACGTAATTTTGTCAATTCAAGGTTGTAATTTACATCGTCGTCATTCGGATTAAGCATTTTTGCTTTTTCATAATAATAAATTGCCTTGCCGATTTTATTCAAACGATAATAGGTATTTGCTGTATTATAAAACAATTCAGGAGAAATAAAACCTTCTGATATGGTTTGTTCGTACAGTTTTGCAGCTTTTTCAAATTTATTTTGTGAATATAAAGTATTTGCTTGTCTAAATGTTTTATTTGCAGTATTATTTCCGGCAAACAGACTGACACTCAACAAAAGAAATAAACTGATATATGTAATTTTTTTCATTTTATGAAAGTTTATGTTCAAGTTCGTTAATAATTCGTGCGGCTTCATTATAAATATCATTCATTCCTTTTCCTTCGGACGTTGTTGAATATTGTGCATATCCGCATTCGTCAACAAGGGATAATAAGCTGCTTATTAGGTTTTTATCAATGTTTTTTGTATTTAAAATTTGTTCAACGGTATCTTTTGTTAAAGAGTCTGCGTTAACGGACATTTTGTCTTTCAAATAGCCCCAAATACTGTTTAAAATCTCACGATAAAAATCATTTTCATTTCCTGTTTCCATAAATTCAGCAGCTCTTTTTAATCTTTTTTGAGAAATTTTTCCTGCTTTTTTCTTTCTTACAGCTGAAACATCTGCATTTATTTTAAGATATTTTTTTCTGAAATAAATAATAGATGCAAACAGAAGTATTAAAACTAAATATGCGAACCGAAAAAAAACAGAACCGACAAAACCGGAATTGATTTTTCTCAATTTGCTTTTTTCTTTAATATAACGAATATCTTTGTTCGAAACAATATTTTCGTTACCTGCATCAGAGTTATATGTTTTCCCTTTAGTTACGTGAAAATCAATAGGTTCGGTAGTAACCGTTTTAAATTTCCCGTATTTAGAATTAAAATATACAAAATCAACCGAAGGGATTTGATAGTTGCCTTCTTTTTCCGCTGTTATTATAAAATTAAAAATTTTATTGCCGTTTTCTCCGTTTTTATCGTATTTATCATTTAATTCTGTTTCAGGTTTGAAATGTTTCAGATGTTCAGGTAAATCAAGATTTAAGTCTGTAAGCATATACAAATTTCCGGTTCCCGAAACGGTTATTTTCAAATCAGCACTTTCGTCAGTTTTAATATTCCGTGTATCAATTTCTGCTTTTACGGAAACATTTGTACCCGTAAAACCTGAAAAGTTTTGCGGTACAGGTTCAGGTAAAGGTTTAACTGTAATAATATGTTTTTTCGTCCTTAAACGCTTATTAATCAGCTTATAATTATCAATAATATTTCCGAAAAAGTCTCTTGATTTTCCGTCTTTTTTCTTTATTTGCAAAGAAATTTCGTACGGATTTATTGTGTATCTCCCCGGCTTAACAGCAAAAAGCAATGTCTGTTTTAATAAAGCAACACTGTACTTTTTTCCGTTAATCAGTTCGTTATGAAATTTTATTTGTCGCGGTTCCTGTAATTTTTTAGTCCAAAATCCGGAGTAATCGGGAAATTTGATTTCGGAAATATTTTGAAAATCGGTTCGGGTATAAATTTTTGTTGTTGCAGTAATAAATTCACCGTTATAGACTGATGTTTTGCTCAAATCGGTTCTTAAAAAAATATCTTCTTTTGTATTTATTTTTTGTTTTCCTGTATTTGAGATTTTTTTCTTATTTTTATTACTTGCTTTACCTCCTGTTATTTTTATTTGCAGAGAATTTGATTTATAGGTTTCTCCGTCAACGACAACTTCCGCCGGCTTAATTGTATGGGTTCCGGGTTTAGAACAAGAAATATTATAAGTGTATGAATTTGTAAAAGTTTTAGAACTTTTTCCGTTTATTATTTGGAATGAAGAAAAAGAAGAAGTCATTGGTCCGGAAATAACATCAAAATCGCTGAAATTAGGAGGTGTAAAATTTTCAGCTTCCTGATTGACTTCAAATTTTACTTGGAATATTTCTCCTGCTTCGGCAATTTTTTCTGAACTTGCATTAAAATGTACATCTTTTTTATCCTTGGAAGAAGTTTTAGTTTCTTCATTTTTTTTGCTTTGTTCCGAACTTTGCTGTTCATTGCTGCATTGAGTAAAAAACATTAATAATACGGAAGAAAATATAAATATATTTTTCATATTTAACTAATAATAAACAGTTTAACTTATTTGTAATTATAAGTTATTTTATAATTTTGATGTTCCTTCAATATCTTTTACCTCGTTTTGATGCGGATCGTGATATTCAGCATCAATAACAATTATGTTTTTATTATTCGAATAATAATATTTCCCGTGAATTTTAACCTCTGCAACAGGAACGTTTTGTTTTCCTGAAGCTTTTGCTTTAATAAAATAGGTGTATGTAACAGAAACTGTTTTTTCTATTTTTCCGTTTGACATATTAATACTTTGCTGCATTGAAGTTGACGGACCGGAAATAATTTCGAAATCTTTTTTATTCGTCAAATTGAAATCATCAAAGTTTTTATTTACGGTATATTCAACTTTAAACGGCTCTCCTTTCATAACTGCATCTTTTGAGACTTCTGTTTTAAACTCAACTTGAGCCTGCAAAGAAAAACCTATACTTAATAATAATAAAATCATTAAATGTTTCATAGTTCTCATTTTAAAAATATTATTATATAACTGAAAAGAATATCAAGTATTGCCTTTCAACTTTCTTACCAATCTTTATCAACCTTCACTTTTTTTGCTTTTGCTTTTTTAAGATTAACCTTTTTCACAGTCTTTTTCTCTTGTTCTTTAATATATTGCAACAATCGCAAAGCATCTTTATCTGACATTATTACTGCTTTTGGCATAGCATCCGGGTCAATACTGTCCGGAATTCCGTCGTTATCCGAATCGGTATCTCTGTAATCGGGAATTCCGTCTTTATCAGTATCTTTAGGATGTTTCGGGTCTTTACCCGCTTCATAAGCATCCGGAATACCATCGTTATCCGAATCAGTATCTTTATAATCGGGTTTTCCGTCTTTATCGGTATCCGGATTCTTAGCTTTATTCGGTTGGCTTTGATTCTGCTCAACTTTATCAGGGATACCGTCATTATCTGCATCACTGTTTTTACCTTGATTCCTGTCCTCAGACTGTTTTTTTCCTTTATTTTGATTTTGTTTATCTTTGTTATTCTTTTGTTGCTGATTATTTTTATTGTTCTGTTGTTGTTTTAATTTCTTCAAAATTTCACTCGCATATGATAAATTATATTTTGCCTCATTATCACGCGGATTTATTTTTAAGGTATTCTCATAATTATTAATACTTTGTGTGATTTTATTCATGGCATCTTGTGCTTTATGCTGTGAAAGCATTTTTTCAGCTTGCCTTAATTGTGTATTTGCGAGATTATAATAAACGTCTGCCAAATTTTCCTTATTCGTGCGACTTTTTGACAGTTTAACTAATTTTTTTTCGGCATCATCATATTTTTTTTGCTCATAATAAGCATCAGCCAAATTAAAATTTGCTGCAAAAGAAGTTGTATCAATACTTGCAGCTTTTTGGTAATCAACTTCTGAGTTACCGTAGTCTTTTTTAAGGTAATTTCTGTTTCCGCTGCGTATGTATTTCCGTTCTTTTTGTGAGAATGAAATACTTATCGCAAGTAAAAAGATCGTTATTAATAAAATGCGTTTCATTTACAATTATGTTTGTTTAAATAATTGAAAAACTCAAAATGTGTTTAAAACATAAACTCAAAAGACAACAATTAATTATCTCTTTTATCAATAAATTTTACCGGTTTTCTGCTTGTTTCCGGAAACAATTTTCGTGCAATTTCTTTCGGATTTTTAAAAATAATTTTTGGAGCTACGCGTAACTTAGCTCTGAAATGGTCTTTCAGGATTTTTTCGTGTTTTGGTTTTATTTCATTAACACCGACATATATATTTATCTCGTCTGTTCCGATATCATTAGTATAAACTTCCACAACATAATTTGTAACCTCTTCTATATCATCTAATATATCATATAAAGAAGTAGGATATAAAGTAGTTCCTTTATATTTTATCATTTGCTTTTTTCTGCCGATGACAGGGCCGAGACGCACTGTATTTCTTCCGCAGGAACATTTTTCGGTGTAATGTTTCATTACATCACCTGTTTTAAATCGAAGAAGCGGCATTCCTTCAACACCAAGAGTTGTAACAGTCAATTCTCCGGCTTCATTTTCTTTTACAGGATTGTTGTTTTCATCTAAAAATTCGATAATAATAAGTTCAGGATGATGATGCCCTCCTCTGCCGGCAGAACATTCGGTAAATGCCGATGCCATTTCAGTTGAAGCATAAGTCGAATATAATTTTAAATCACTCCATTTTTGTTTAATACGTTTTCCGAGTTTATTTAATTCAAAATTTTCATTTCTGATAGGTTCACCGATACAAACAGCTTTACTTACTCCTGTATTTTTATAATCAATATTATTTTTTTCTGCATAATCAATAAGTTTAAGCAAAAAAGACGGAACAGTAATAAAAGTTGTAGGTTTTATCCGTTTTATTGTATCCCACTGAAGTTCAGGTATTCCCCCTCCTACTCTTATAATTCCCGCACCCAAACGCCTTGCTCCGAGGTAATATGCCAAACCTGCCATAAATCGTTTATCTATCGTAACCATTTGTTGATAAATGTCTTCCGAACTCCCGTCAGCACAGGCAAAAGAGATACATTCGTTATAAGCAAGTCTGTCCAAATCTTTATCAGTTAATGCAAAAGTTACGGGGTCACCGAGTGTTCCCGAAGTTGTAATGTAATCAATAATTTTATTTTTCGGTACACATAAAAAGTCATCATTATATTTTTGAAGGTGAGTTTTTTCCGTTACCGGAATTTTTTGCAAATCTTCAAGTGTTATTATTGTTTCGAAAGATAAATTATTATTCTTAAACAAATCCTGATAGAATTTTGATTTTTCCGAAAGATATTTCATCAATTCTTTTAACTTCTCTTCTTGAAAAAGTTTTATTTTTTTTGAGGATTTAAGTTCAATTTCAGGTATCATCATTATCATTTATAAAAACACACAAAAGTAAAAAAATTAATATTCCGTGTGTTTATACTGCTATATATTTTTTAATCAATAATAAAGTATGTTAAAGAATATTTTTAAAAATGCAACTTTTAGTAGGATTTTGTTTTACTTTGTATTTACATAACAAATCTTAAACATAAAAAAAATGACTAAATTAGATTTAAGTAAATACGGCATTACTGACGTACAAGAAATTTATCATAATTTATCTTATGATGAATTTTACAGACATGAAACAAATCCTGAATTAGAAGGATTTGAAAAAGGTTACTTAACAAATCTCGGAGCAGTTTCGGTTGATACCGGAATTTTTACAGGTCGTTCTCCTAAAGATAAATATATTGTTAAAGAAAAAACTTCCGAAAACAATATTTGGTGGAGAAACGAGCACAGACCTGCTTCTGATAATAAGCCGATTAGTGAAGAAGTTTGGAAAGATTTATTAGAAAACAGTGCGAAACAGCTTACCGGTAAGAAGTTATATGTTCAAGACGGGTTTGCCGGTGCAAATAAAAATACACGTATAGGAATCAGGATTATTACTGAAGTAGCTTGGATGGCACATTTTGTAAAAAATATGTTTGTAAGACCGACGGAAGATGAATTAGCAAACTTTGAACCTGATTATGTTATGCTCAATGCAGCAAAAACAAGCAACCCTAAATGGAAAGAACAC
>JAJRUH010000078.1 GCA_024277895.1 Bacteroidota bacterium
TACTGTAAAATATATTGCTTGAAAAAATTGTTAATAACTTTTACAAAATTTGCTTGTTTTAATCATAGAATACTGAAAAGCTCAGATGTGCGTCTATTTTGGATTTTGTGAGATGTAGATGTATAATAAATACTTCAAATTGAACAAAATACAAAAGAGATGTGCAGCTGAGCAGCAAAAATTTAATAGTTTTATCAAAATAAGTGCAAGGGTTTCAAGATGTTTTATTCAAAAACCTTGCACTTGTATATGTAAATAACCTTATAAGTAACTAAAACACAAATATATTAGCGTTTTTCAGCAAGCCCTATTTTAATAAACAAAATTATTATTATCCTTCTGATTCATATTTCCCGGAAAAGAATAATTCATATTATTACATAGGTACGAAAATACCGTTATCTCTAATCTTTAAGAATTTGTTTATTGGCTTGTTTTTATTTTTAAAAACCTGAGAATAAAAAACCAATTGCTGATTATAATCTCTCCTATAAACATCCGTTTTTTCTTTCAACTTGATATCTACACCAACGGATAAAAAGCATCCTCTATATGTTCAATAATAAATTTACCGTTTTCTTCAACAATTGAAATAATATCAAAACGAGCTTCAATATCAATTTCGTTTTCTTCAATGTAGATATTTGCCGCTTTTATTATTTTCTTTTGTTTTTTTACGGTAACTGCCTGATAAGGTTGCTCAAAATAAGTTCCGCTGCGACTTTTTACTTCAATAAAAACAATCATCTCTTTATATTCGACAATAATATCAATTTCCAAATGCCCGTATTGTTTGTTGCGGACAAGAATTTTATATCCTTTGCCGGCAAGAAATTCCGCAGCCGCATCTTCGCCGCGTTTCCCTAAAAGATTATGCTCTGCCATTGTTAGTCGTATGTCGTATGTTGAAAGTATAAAGTTAAGATTTTTCTGTTAAAATACAGCATTTTCACCTTTCTGCTTTTTACTTTCAATTATTTTCACTAACTTCGCGAAATCAAATCAGGGGTGCCTTAAAATTACGGGCTGAGATTACACCCTTTGAACCTGATACGGATAATGCCGGTGCAGGGAGCAAAGACAAATCTTCTCAAAAAATTTCCCTGGTGTTAAAAGTTATTTATTAATTTTAAACATCAACAAAATGAAAAAATTTAAAATCTTTTTAGTTTTAATTCTTTTCGGAATTAATGCTTACGCACAAAAAATCAGCGGTACAATCGAAAACGAAAGCGGTAAAAAAATTCCCGGAGTTATCGTTACAATTTCTAAAATCAACAAAAACACTGTGACAAATCAAAAAGGTTATTTTGAATTTAATAACCTGAAAAAAGGAACATATACACTTTATTTTTCGTTTATAGGTTATGAAACAGCCGAAAAACACATTTCTTTAACAAGAAAAAACGAAAAGCTGAAAATTATTTTAAAACATTCGGATATTGTTGCAGATGAAGTGATTGTAACAGCAATTAGTGCAGATGAAAAAACTCCCGTAGCTTATACAAACATTGAAAAAAGTGATATTGACAAACAAAATAACGGACAAGATATTCCGTATTTATTAGATTTAACACCTTCGGTTGTAATCACTTCCGATGCCGGAGCCGGTATAGGATACACATCAATGCGAGTAAGAGGAACGGATATGACGCGTATTAACGTAACAATTGACGGAATTCCTGTTAACGACCCCGAATCGCACGGGGTGTGGTGGGTTGATATGCCGGATTTTGCATCTTCGGTCAATAACATACAAATTCAAAGAGGTGCAGGAACTTCTGTAAACGGTGCTGCAGCTTTCGGTGCAAACATTAATTTTGAAACCAATCAAATTAATAAAAAAAACTATGCCGAATTAAATCAAACTTTCGGCTCATTCAACACGTCAAAATCAACAATAAAAGCCGGAACCGGTTTATTCGACAATCATTTTACAGTTGATTTCAGATATTCAAAAATTCATTCTGACGGTTACATTGACAGAGCAAAATCTGATCTGGAATCATACTGGTTAGCAGGAACTTATGTTGATAAAAAAAACATCTTTACGGCAAAAGCTTTCAGCGGAACAGAAAACACCTATCAGGCTTGGTACGGTGTGCCAAAAGACAGCTTGCTTACAAACAGAACTTATAATCCGTACACATACAAAAATGAAGTTGATAATTACACACAAAAAAATACTCAATTTTTTTATACGAGAATATTTAATAATCATTTAAATTTAAACTTGGCACTTCACAGAACAGACGGAGCCGGTTATTATGAACAATTCAAAAATAATCAACATTTTTCTGATTACGGATTGGAAAATATTATCATAGGAACAGACACGATTTCAAGCACCGATTTAATCAGAAGAAAATGGCTTGACAATACATTTACCGGTGTCGTCTATTCTTTAAAATATCAAAATACAAATTTAAGAGTCATATTCGGAGGTTCGGCAAATCAATACTACGGCAACCATTTCGGGAAAATTATTTGGGCTGGCTATGCTTCAAACAGTAATATAGATTACGAATGGTATCGAAATAAAGGCATAAAGAAAGAACTTAATAATTACCTTAAAATCAATTATAATATTAAAGCACAGTTTAATTTATGGGCTGATATTCAACTAAGAAACATTAATTATCAAATTACGGGTATTCACGATGATTTAAGAGATATTTCTCAAAAACATCCGTATAATTTCTTTAACCCTAAAACCGGAATCAGTTATAAAATAAACCAACACAATAATACTTACTTTTCTTTTGCTGTAGCAAATCGAGAACCTTCAAGAAGTAATTATACAGATGCCGCCGAAGGTGAAAAAATACTTCCCGAAACTTTATACGATTTTGAAGCCGGTTACAAATCAACTTTTAATTCTGCCGCTTTGAATGTTAATTTGTATTATATGAATTATAAAAATCAACTTATTCTTACCGGTGAAATTAATGATGTAGGTGCATATATTATGTCAAATATTCCGGAAAGTTACAGAACAGGAATTGAAATTTCGGGCAATTTCAAACTCTCAAATTTTGCCGAATGGAAAATGAATGCAACTTTAAGCAGAAATAAAATCAAAAATCTTACCGTATATATTGATAATTGGGACACTTGGGGACAAGAAAGCAAAACGTATAATGAAACAGATATTTCATTTTCACCTGATATTATTGCAGGAAGCCAATTTTCTTTTGATATATTAAAAGGATTAAATGCAAGTTTAATCTCAAAATATGTCGGAAGACAATATATTGACAACACGGCAAATAAAGAACGTTCTCTTAATTCTTATTTTGTTAATAATATTCGTATAAGCTATGCTTTTCCTTTAAAAAAGATTAAAGAAATACAATTTAACCTATTCATTAACAATATATTTAATGAACAATACGAAAGCAATGCCTGGGTTTATCGCTACATATACGAAAATAAAGAATATACAGAATACGGATTTTTTCCTCAAGCCGGAATTAACTTTTTAGCCGGAATTAACTTAAGATTTTGAAATAAATAGGGACTTTCAGAAAATACAAAAAAATTAAAAAATCAACTCAAAATTTTGAGTTGATTTTTTAATTAACACAAAGGAAATTTATAGGATTTGACAAAATCCGACAAAAGTAAAGTCATCTTGACTTTTTGCCGGAATCAAGATATATATATCCCGTAAAACAATTAATATTTTAGGGCTTGCTGAAAAACGCTAAATATATTGTAATTCAAGATTTTATGCTTGTATTTTTGTGATAAAGTGCAAGGTTTTTGAATGAAACATCTTGAAACCCTTGCACTTATTTTGATAAAACTACCAAATTTTTGCTGCTCAGCTGCACATCTCTTTTGTATTTTGTTCAATTTGAAGTATTTATATACATCTACATCTCACAAAATCCAAAATAGACGCACATCTGA
>JAJRUH010000079.1 GCA_024277895.1 Bacteroidota bacterium
AATTTTCATAACTTTGCATTTAGTTGTTAATAAATATGGTTACGTTGACTAAAACCTTTATTAGGTTAATCCTATAATTCTATTTGGTCCTTTGTAACCGTTTATAAAAGAATGGGGACTACTACTGAAAGCAGTTCTTAAAACTAGCAAGCCCTTAAGTTCACCCCATTCTTTTTTTTTAGTTATTAACAAAGAAAAAAGTAACAAAAAAGAAAATTCATCATCATCATTATCATATATTTTTAAATTATACTTTTTTCTTTAAAAATAACTTTACAAATCTAAAGGCAAGCCCTAATATAATTGAGAGAAGAGTCTGATTTATACCAATATTCTTATTTGTTACATATTTTAAAATTTTACACAAAAAAATATGCAAAATTCCGTGAAATATGTGTATATATTTTCTTCTTTAAATTTCAAACCGTGAAAAAAATCTCGCCTTCATTTATCCTTGCAGCAATTGTATTTTTACCGCCGACTTATAATTCTGCTCTGAAAACAATAAGAAAAACACAAAAATGTTGCTTTAATTATACGGGAAAAATTTTAATAATACTCTTAAATAAACTTTACAGAAATTCCGATTTTTAAAATATACATTTTTTTCTAATTTTACATACGGAAAAATACAAATAATGACTCGAAATCCCGAATTAGAATTAGCCGAAAAATTTGTTCAATACACCAACAGAAATATTTTTTTGACGGGAAAAGCCGGAACCGGTAAAACAACATTTTTAAAATCATTAAAAAACAAAACATATAAAAGAACCGTTATTACGGCTCCTACCGGAGTAGCGGCGATTAATGCGGGCGGAGTAACGCTTCATTCTTTTTTCCAATTACCTTTCGGTCCGATTATTACCGAAAAAGTTGCCGGACATAAAATTGAAAATCCTAATTTCAAACAAAAATTTAACAAACAAAAAATCAATATCATCAAAACATTGGATTTGTTAATTATTGACGAAATTTCAATGGTGCGAGCCGATATTCTTGATGCAATTGATGAAGTTCTTCGAAAATATAAAAACCGTTTTCAGCCCTTCGGAGGTGTTCAATTGCTGATGATAGGCGACTTACAACAACTTCCCCCGATTGTAAAACAAGAAGAAATGCAGATATTAAGTCCGTATTACAAATCAATGTATTTCTTTAACAGCAAAGCTTTACGGGAAGCAAATATGATTGCCGTCGAACTGAAACACATTTACCGGCAAGACGACAATATATTTATAAAAATTTTGAACGAAATACGAAACGACGAACTCACAAAAAAGTCTTATGATTTACTTCACAAAAGATATATTCCCGATTTTAAACCTCCCGACAAAGGCGGATACATCACACTTACGACACATAATAATTCGGCAAATATAATTAATGAAGAAAAGTTGAGCCGATTAAAAGGCAAAATTCATAAATTCGAAGCAAACGTACACGGTACTTTTTCGGAATATGCCTACCCTGCCGATTACGAATTAAAATTAAAAGTCGGGGCACAAGTTATGTTCGTAAAAAATGACAGCGACCCTTCCAAACGATTTTTTAACGGTAAAATCGGCGTTGTTACCGGATTTGAAGATAACATTATCAGAGTAAAATGTGAAGATGATTCAGAAGAGATTGAAGCCGGCAGAGAAACTTGGGAAAATATCAGATACAACATCAATAAGGAAACAAAAGAAATTGAAGAAGAATTTATAGGATCGTTTACACAATTTCCGCTGCGACTTGCCTGGGCAATAACGATACACAAAAGTCAAGGTCTTACATTCGAGAAGGCGGTTATTGATGCGTCTTCTGCATTTGCACACGGACAAACCTATGTTGCGCTAAGCCGATGCAAAACATTAGAAGGTTTGGTGTTGAGTTCAAAAATATCGGAAAGTGCGATTATTTGCGATACGGAAATTATTGATTTCAATAAAGAAACCGAAAAAAATCAACCCGACGAAAACAAGCTGAAAGAAGCAATTCATACATACCAAGCAGAACTAATCGGCGATTTATTTAATTATAAACAACTGACTTACCGATTTAATACGTTTCAAAAAAAGCTGAAAGAATATGACGGATATTATCTCGGAAATATTGCCGAAACAATTATTGAGATAAATAAAAAATCCTTACCGAAAATTACGAGCATAGCACAAAGCTTTGTAAAACAAGCAAATACACTTCTAAAAGAAAATCCTGATGCCGAAACAAATAAAAATTTACAAGAACGATTAAAAAAAGCCGGAGAATATTTCATAAACTTTCATAAAAACGAAATTATTAAAAAACTTGAAGCCGTAAGTTTTGAAACCGACAATAAATCGGTCAAAAAGTCAATTGAAGAAAGCTTTATATCGGTTTTTGAAGTCTTAAATATTAAGCAAAAATGCCTTGCGGTTTGTTTATCGGGGTTTAACACAAAAGATTTTATAAAAGAAAAGGCAAAAGCGGCATTAGAACAAAAGACCAAAAGCAAAACTAAAATTAAAGTAAAAGAAATTGAAACAAAGCATCCTGCATTATATTCCCGGCTTAAAGAATGGAGAAAAAGGTTGGCGGAATTTCACGACATTGAATTGTATATGGTGTTGTCAAACAGGTCATTACAAGAAATTGCAAATAAATTACCGATTACGACAAAACAATTGAAAAAAATATCCGGTATCGGCAAAACAAAACTTTCGCAATTCGGGGAAGATATTATTTCAATAGTTTCCGATTTCCTCACCTACAACAATATTGAACCGAATGAAGACGAACCCGAAGTAATTAAAATCCCGAAAAGTAAGACTTGGGAAATAAGCTATAAGTTGTATAATGAAGGAAATACAGTTAACGAAATTGCAAAAATCAGGGAACTTACACCCCAAACAATCGAAAATCATCTCGGACGATATATTGAAAACGGAAAATTAGAAATTCAGGAATTTATGAAAACAGAAACCGTTGAAACAATCAAAAAATATTTTGAAGAGCATACCGACACAACATTATCCGAAGCAAAAAACGCTTTGCCCGAAGAAATTACTTGGTCGCAACTAAAAATGGTTCAGTATTATATGAAGTTTTTGAATAATTTAAAATCGTAAAAGTATTTCGCACAGATAACTCAGATAACTCAGATTTTCAAATTATTTTGTACTTTCTGTGTAATCCGTGTGATATTAATTATGCTGACTTTTTCAATAATTATCCCAAGAAAAAAACGCTTTGCCAGATAAAATTACTTGGTCGCAACTAAAACCGGTTCAGTATTATATGAAGTTTTTGAATAGTTTAAAATCGTAAAAG
>JAJRUH010000080.1 GCA_024277895.1 Bacteroidota bacterium
TACCCAAACTATATGGGCTGTTAATCGGCTTATTGTATGAGAGCTGGTTCTATAATTCATACAGTAAAAGTAAAAAATTTATAGAAACTAAAGTAACTGCAATGGAATTGCAGAGTTTTAACTTAATAATTGAAAATAAAACCTATGCCTATAGTATTTCTTGTATATGTTTGCTTGTCGTTAAAAGGAATTAAATAGTTGTTTTGTAATACTATATAAAAACCTGATTTATGTTTTATTTTTACCGAAAAGTCAGCAAAAAACGGATGCTTAAAATTAAAATCATTTACGTTTTCGGCAAATCTCCAAAAATTCAGTACGGATTGAGATAACGTTAAATCAAGTTCAAGAGAAAATTTATTATTTAATTTTGTTTGAATTTTACCGAAAATTCCGGGAGTTAAATGAAATCCGTCATATTCGTCATAATTCGGTGCATAAATGAAATTTCCGGTAACACCGGAAACGTATTTATCTCCGATTGAAATTCCGGCAATAACATTTGAAACTTCATTTTTATAAATTTGCTTTCCTATATTTAAAGTTCCGAAAAATCCGGAGGATATATTGTTTCCCGTAATAAGGTCTCCTTTATCTGAATTAAATATGTCATAAATTTCTTTTATTCCCAATTCGGCATCAAGTTTATTTGTATATTCAAAATATAAACCGTTTTCTGTTTTTGGTTTTAAGGTAAATCCGAATTCGGCACCGAAAAAATTACTGTTTTTGAATAAGTATGAAGGATAAGATGAATCGTAATAAGAGTAAGAATAAATATTATGCATATTATAGCTTAATCCTATAAAAGGATAAAAACGTTTTTCCGGTTTTGTGTTATTATTTTGCGAAAAAGTTGTTAAAGGAAGAATAAGTGCGATTATAAAAAATAATTTTTTCATTTTTTGATGTTTTATAATTTTCTTGTAAAACGAAAAATAAATTAAATTGTTATAAAATTGTTTTAATGGTCTTTAAATTTTTTAACTCCGGCTTTTATTTTAATATCAATAAAATTTTCAGCCGGCGGAATAACGCACGAATATTTATGATTATAAGCACAATACGGATTGTATGCCTTATTGAAATCTATAATAATCGTATCCTTTTCGGGAATTTTTAAATCAACATATCTGCCGCCGCCGTATGATGTTTTTCCGGATGTTAAATCTCTGAAAGGCAGAAACAAATAGTCTTTGTATTCTTCTTTTTCTCGCAACCTGATGCTTTGGTAAATATTTACTTTTACTTTTTTGCCTTTTAAAATAAATTCAACTTCTCCGTATTTTACGTATTCCGGAGCACGGTCGGTGGTTGTTTTCATCTTAAAAGGTTTTTCGTTTTCTGTTCGTGTAAATTTTGCACTTACGCGGAAATTTTTGTTAATCGGATAAAAATCCAAGGTTTTAAAATTCGCCAAATCTTTTTTTGTAAGCGGACTTGTTGTCGAATCGGTATATTCTTTATTTATTTCGCTTCGGAATTTTTTAATTTCTTTTCTGTAAGGATTTTGAGCCGGTGCAATTCCGGAAATAAGAATTATTACGACTAAAAGGAGATTTATTTTTTTCATTTTACATATTTTAGAATCACTGCAGTTTCACCCGGTAATGAAATTTTTAATTTATTTTCGGAAGAAATGATTTTTTGCCTGTCGTTTAACAGGTTTTGATACAGTCCGTTATACTTTGTTCTGACAATAATGTTCTTTTTTTTCGATGATTTGTTAAAAACGGCAATAATTTCGGCATTTTTGTAATTTCTGCTGTATGCAAGCGTGTTGTGTTGGTCGTCTGCCAAAATAAAATCTATGTCTCCGTATGCTAAAACCGGGTTTTGCTTTCTGATTTTAATTAACGTTTTATAAAAATTAAGTAAAGCGGTGTCTTGCTCAACTTTATCTGTTTTTCGATGTTTCCCGAAAGGGTGATGTGTTTCGTCTTCATATTTTATGTCCTGCCAAACCATAGGTTTTCGGCAGTCGGGGTCGTCGGCACCCCACATTCCGATTTCATCGCCGTAGAAAATATGCGGCGAACCTATGTAAGTATATTGATGAATGAGCAGCATTTTTTGAATTTTTCGTGTATGAAAGTCGGGTTTATCAATTTTATAATCAGGGTTTTCAGTAGGCTTTGCTTTGTATTTATATTTTCCGTTGTTGTAAAGTGAAGTTGATATGCGCGGAGAATCGTGAGTGCCTATTACATTCATCATTGCTTGTAAGTCGGGTTTGTTTATACCGAGCATCTTTTCTTTCAGAATACGAACAAATTCACTCGGCTTCATTTTATCGGGAGCATCGGCAAAAAAATGTCTTGCCGGGCGATACCATCTGTAATTCATAATGCCGTCAAAAACATTTCCTTTAAGATATTCGTTGGGTGCCATAAGTTCTTCCGGCCATTTTTTCCACCAAATTTCACCTATTAAAACGGCATCGGGATTTATGCTTCTAACTTGTTTTCTGAATTCTCTCCAAAATCCCAAAGGTAATTTTTCGGCAACGTCTAATCGGAAACCGTCAATACCGTCTTCCGGATTTCCGTCTTTATTCGGGTCGAGCCAGCGTTTTGCAACATTAAAAATATGCTGTTTTGCCGATTTACTGTGCAAATTTCCTTTTCTCGGAAGTTCTTCGGGTTTGCTTGTTAAATCTTTTCTGATTTCGGGAAGATATTTTACGCCAGCCCAGCCGTCGTATGAAAATTCATTTTCGGGTGTTTCGGGATTATCCCACGATTTTATTTCGTACCAATCTGCAAATTTTGATTTTTTACCGAGTTTTTTTACGTCTTTAAATGCCCAAAATTCGCTTCCGGTGTGGTTCCACGAA
>JAJRUH010000081.1 GCA_024277895.1 Bacteroidota bacterium
AATAAGAATATGCTTATATAAATGAAAATATTATATTTTTTTTTCGAGATTTTCAATAGTCAGAAATTTAATTTACCGGTAAAAAAACTGAAATTTTTGTCCCATTTTGACTTTCACTTTCAATATCAAGCCACCCGTCGTGTTTCTCCACAAAATCCTTAATAAGAATAAGCCCGATGCCTGTACCTTTTTCCTTATTTGTTCCGTAAGTTGAAAAAAATTCTCTTGAATCCAGTATTTTGGATATATTTTCCTGAGAAATACCGATTCCGTTATCTTCAACTGAAAATTTTAAATAATCTTTATTTGTTTTATCCGTAATAATCTCTGTGTCTAAGATAATCTGCCCTCCTTCTTTAGTATATTTTACGGCATTTGACACTAAATTGCGAATAACAGTATTTATCATATGTTCATCTGCCGAAAGGAAATAATCTGTATTAATATTGTTTACAAGCTTAATATTTTTTGATTCGATATTAGGTCCGAAAAGGATTAATACATCTTCAATAATATCATTTAATAAAATTTCATCTTTAATGAAAAATGTTTCACCGCTTTCGTTTTTTGCCCAGAATAACAAATTTACCAATAAATTATATGCTGCACTTGCAGAATTTCTCAGTGGTTTAACAATTTCAAGGATTTCGTTTTTAGTAAGTTCCTCAATATCGTCTCTGATAATGTCTAATGCTGTTGTTATATTTCCGACAGGTCCTCTTAAATCATGAGCAATAATCGAAAACATAGTATCTTTTATAGCACTTGAAACTTTTAATTCTTCCGTTTGTTTATTTATTCGTTCATTTTGTTCCGTAAGTTTCTTTAAAGCATTTTCAAAATCTTTACTTTGTTTGATATATTTTTCTTGTGCATTTTTAACTTCGGTAATATCAATAGAAGTCAAAAGCATTACTTTTCTGTTATCAATCCATTCGATATAACCGTACGACAGTTGAAACCATTTTTGTATTTGTTTTTCAAAATATTCTGTTTCAGAAAATATACCGAGCTGAGTTCTTTCTTCTTTCAGAATTTTTATCTGACAAGTTTCGCAGGGTGATGTTCGTCCGAAAAAAGCCTGATAACAAGTTGCTCCGACCTTTTCTCCGAAAACTTCATTAGCTTTGCTGTTCATAAAAAGGATTTTGTATGATTCCGGATCAATTACATAAATCACAGCATTCACATTATCGGTTACTCTTTGAAATGTATCGTAAGATTTATTAACTGCTCCTTCAGCAAGAGTATGTTCCGTAATGTCTTTAAATAAGGCTATTCCGCCCCGAATTATTTCATCTTCATACTCAAAAGTAAAAGGTTTTGTATGAACTGAAATATATAAATCTAAATTCTTAAAAGTAGTTCGGTATTCTCCGTCATAAAATCCTTCAAATCCTTTTCTTACCTGTAAAAAAGACGGAAGAATTCGTTTATCCGAAATTTCTGCCAAATTAAAATTTAAAATATCAGACGATTCAATATTAAATATTTTCAGAAATGTGTTGTTAGTATCTATTACTTTTAAATTGCTGTCAAACAACAAAATACCAATCGGAACAGAATTGTAAATTTCGGAATATCTTTTGTATAGAAGTTTTAAATCCGTTTTCATAAATTTTAATTCCTTATGAAGCCGGGAATTTTCTTCTTCAAGCATCTTTATTTTTTTGATATTCGAATTCTTCATTAATTTATAAATTATCTAACAAAATTAACAGAAATATTTTAATTTTATAATTTATAATTTATAATTCAACTTAATAATTACAGTTTAATAACATAAAAGTATGTTAACTTCAGGTCTTATATTTATCTTATTATCATTAATCTTATCGGCGTTTTTCTCAGGAATGGAAATTGCTTTTGTTTCGGCAAACAGACTTAAAATAGAAGTTGACAAAAAACAAAAAAATACATCTTCAAAAATAATTAATATTTTTACTGATAATCCGGGTCAGTACATATCAACAATGCTGGTGGGAAATAACATTGCACTGGTTGTTTACGGTATTTTTTTTGCAAGAATTATTAAACCGTATATTGCACAGTTTATAAGTTCTAACGATATCGTTATTCTGATTTTTCAAACTTTACTTTCAACAATACTGATTTTAGTAACTGCTGAATTTTTACCTAAAACAGTTTTCAAACAAAATTCCAACTTTTTCCTTTCAAAATTAGCTATTCCTGTATTGATATTTTATGTGTTATTATATCCCGTCGCCAAGTTCAGTGTTTGGTTTTCTGTTTGGTTTATATCCTTATTTAAAGGGCAAAAAATACATTTTGAACATGGGAAAAAAAGTTTAAAAAAAGTAGATTTAGATTATTTTTTAGCTGAGACGGAAGATGTTGAGAGTGAGTTAATTGAAAACGCCGGTGATGTAAAAATTTTTAAGAATGCTTTGGAATTTTCGGAAACTAAAGTCAGAGAGTGTATGATTCCGAGAAATGAAATTATTGCCGAGAATATTCTTTCCGAAATTGAATCTGTTAAAAGTAAATTTATTGAAACCGGCTTCTCAAAAATTTTCATTTATAAAGATAATATTGACAACATAATCGGTTATGTGCATACTTTAGCTGTATTTAAGCAATCAAAAAGCATAAAAGCAGCATTATCTGACATACCGATTGTTCCGGAAACTATGCAGGCAAACAAATTACTGAATAAGTTACTTAAAGAACATAAAAGTGTTGCATTGGTTGTTGATGAATTCGGAGGCACTTCCGGAATTGTTACAATGGAAGATATTATTGAAGAAATATTCGGAGAAATAAAAGATGAACATGATTCTGACCTATATACAGAACAACAAATTAATGAAAAAGAATATGTTTTTTCAGGCAGAATCGAGATTGATTATTTAAATGAAAAATATAAATTTGAATTTCCGGAATCCGAAGAATTTGAAACTTTGGCAGGATATATCTTCTTTCTGTTCGAGCAAATTCCTCAAATGAATGAAATCATAGAAACAGAAAAATATCTGTTTGAAGTTATTGAAATTAGCGAACCTAAAATTGAAAAAATTCGGATGATTGTAAAATAAAAAACTATGCTTCCCCCATTTGTTAAGACAACTTTTTTTCAAACTTAGTTGTTTTCATTTACAAATCTAATTATTTTTTTCTTTTGAACTGCCCTCAAAAATGACCGGGGTAGTTTAAAAGAAAAAAATACTTCTGCGGGCGTAA
>JAJRUH010000082.1 GCA_024277895.1 Bacteroidota bacterium
ATTGATAAGAATAATAAAGTTTTCGGTTACGAAAATATGTATGTTTGCGACGGTTCTATGATTTCGGCAAATCCGGGTGTTAATCCGTCATTAAGTATTACGGCTATCAGTGAGAGAGCTATGGATTTGATACCTGAAAAATGTTAATTTTACAAATGTTTTTTTAATAAATTACAATCTCAATCCTCCGCCAAAACAATAATTTTGTCTCCTTCCGAAAACGTAATTTTTTCGTCTTTGTTCGGATTTACTTTTATACCGTAGTTATTTTCAACCGAGTGTGCATATTTAATAATTCGGTATCCTACGGCTGTTTCGTTTTTTAGTGATGCCGCTTCCAAAACAGTGTAAAAATTAACAGGAGTATCTAATTTCACATAATCTTTTGCATCTTTTAAATAAAATTCGGAACCTTCGGCTTCAAAAAGAACATCCATAACTTTTTTTAAATCAGGAGTTTCTGAAAGTTGTGTTAAAAATAAACTGATTAAATCTTCACTTATTATAAAATCATCGGCTTTGGTAACTTCGGCAAGTTCTCTGTTTTTTTGATAGAACATTTCGCTTACGATATTTACTTCTTTTCCGGCTTTGTCCGCCATATTCCTGATATGCAAAAGACAAATTAATGTTTTTGCATCGGCTTCTCTCACATCAATATCGTAATAGCTTAAAATTATAATGTTATCGTAAGATATTATTGCATTTTTTTCAAGTTCCTCACTGTTTGTAATATCTCCCTGAATAAATTTTATTTTTTGATTTTTTAATTTGCCTTCTAATTCTCTTTTTATTTCATCAGAATTTTCAATATTAGAAATTATATGAACTTCGGAACCGCTGTCAACGTATTCGTCTAATTCTCTGATTATTATTTTTCCTCTTTTATTCCAACCGAGTATAATATTTTTTTCTTTTTTAACCGAAGAAACAGCTTCTGTTTTAATTACGGCATCTTTTTCAATTTTATAATCGGAGATGCCGGATAAAATAATTGTATCGTCGTCTTCCGTTATTGCCAATATTTCATCACCTTCCGTCAATATTGTATTCATCGGCGGATTTATATTAATTTTGCCGCTTTTATCTTTATACCCGAGAACAGCTGAATTATTATAAGAAAAAATTGCATCCTTATAAGTTTTTCCTATAAGTGAGGGTTCATTTTTAAAATACATTTCATCGCCTTCATAACAGAACAGTTGTTGGTATATTATACTTAAGCCGGATTGGCGACAAGTTTGAGCCGTAATTCGAGCCGTTAAATCTGGAGAAAGAACAAACATTGCTTCGTCTTTTCCGACAATTTGAGCTACTTCCATATTTTTTTCATTCTTAATTTCGGCTACTATATGGTATTTTTCTTTTTTTCGTTCCGGATTTAAGGTTAATGCCAAAATAGATTTAATAACGTAAGTATCGGCATTTTCTTTTTCAGGAGAAATTATTATAACAGAACGAGCTCCGTCGGGATTAACAATCTTTAAATCCGTTAAATCCAAAGGACTTCCGGTTCTGCAAATAATTTTAGTATTTTTTGTGTCAGGAATTTGCTCTCTTATCTCATCTTCCATTATTACCTTATCTTCTTCGGCAAGAATAACAATTCGAGGTTTAGTTTGGTTTTCATTTGCGATAATTAATTCGGAAATAATATGAATAACTTTGGGCGACCATCCAAGTATTAATGTATGATTTTCTTCAATAACCAACGAACGCCCTTTACGCAAATTATCAAGTTTTTCATCCAAACTTGCGGTAAGAACACCTATAAGCGTACTCAATATAAAAATTCCTCCTATGGTAATCAACAAGCCGATAAGTCTGAACCCCCAGCCCGTATCGCCTGCCATTGTTCCGGGATCTATCGACCGCAAAAGAGTTTGCCACATAGCTTCAAAGAAATTCATTCCTTCTTCGCCTTTCATATTTATTCCGCTGAATGCGTAAACCATTCCGAAAACAATAATTATCAGAAGAGAAAGAATTGCCAACCAAATAATAATTGAGCTCGTTCCTCTCGATAAGGTATTGTCAAAATAGTATCTGAGTTTTTGCTTAAAAGTGTATTTATTTGACATAACGATTAGATTAGGTTATTTTTTATTGTTTTTTATGCTTCCAACGTTTATGCGACCAAAGCCAATTTTCGGGTTTTTTTCTTATTATTTCTTCAATTTTCTTCATATAACGCTTGGTTATTTCTCCTTCGGCGGTTTCCTTCGGTTTATCTTCAAAAATTGAAAGTTTTACTTCGTAAAAACCTCTTTTTATTCGCTGAACATCACCGAAAATTAAAGGAATATTATATTTTTTGCCGTACATTTCGGCACCGTGAAGGCAAGCTGTTTCCTGATTTAAGAAATTTACCCATTTTGCTCTTTTAATATTTGAAGGGCTTTGATCTGAAATCATAAAAAACACGGCGGGTTTTTCGTATTTTTTTTCAAAAGCATTTTTTGTTTCTTTAATCGAAACTAAATTCATTCCCCAAGCGGCTCTCGCCTTCTTAACATAACTATCTATATATTTGTTAGACAACGGCTTATATAAACCTATACTTTTATGCTTAAACTGAAATCCGAAACTTATTACACCCCATTCCCAATTCGTATAATGAGCTGCCAAACCTATTATACTCTGTCCTTTTTTAAAATAATCATCTAAAATCTCAATATTAACCACCGGATATCTTTTTTTGAGAGTCTTTTTGCTCATAGAAAGTCCTTTTATACTTTCAAGCGTAATATCGCTTAAGTTTTTATAAAATCCTTTGGCAATTTTGTTTATTTCTTCTTCGGTTTTTTCCGGAAATGATTTTTTTAGATTAGAAAAAACAACTTTTTTTCGATATCCGAAGACATAAAAAAATGAAAAATACAGAATATCCGAATAAAGATACAATGCCCAAAACGGGACTAAGGAAAAAATGAAAACGATAAATCTGAAAAAAATATAACTAAGTTTTTGCATAATATTTCTAAAACAACAAAGTTAAAATATATATTTGAATGATAAAATTGATAAATTTGGCAAAAAATTATAAATACAAACAGATGAAAAAAATTACTCAAATAATTCTGATATTCTTAATTTCTTATAATGCTTCTGCACAACAACAAATACCAAACGGAAATTTTGAGAACTGGACAGGCGGAGATGCCGATAGTTGGAATTCGTTACCATTACCAACAGCATCTCAAACTTCGGATGCCGTGCAGGGGAATTATGCCGTTAAATTAACAAGTCAATCTATTTGGGGACAATTTTTACCGGGCTTAATTACTTTGGGAGAAATTGATATAAACAATCAAACTTTATCCGGCGGAACACCTTATGCAGACCGTCCCGACGGTATAAGTTTCTTTTTTAAATATTTGCCTTCCGGAATTGACACTATGTTTTTCGGAGCATTTCTTACTAAATGGGATACACTTGATTTACAGACCGATACAATCGGAATAACCGGCTACTTAAACAGCGATACTTATGATACATATACGGAAATTGAACTTCCTTTCATTTATCAATCGACAGATGTGCCCGATACATTAAATATTATTTTTACATCGTCCGGATTTAACGGAAATTCAGGCAGTTATCTGATTATTGACAGTTTATCAATGATAAACGGAGCTGTAATCTCTCCTACTCTGTGCTTTCCGGCAGATGAAATTACCGGTTCAAGTTTTAAAGCCCGTTGGATGACAGTACCAAATGCAACAAGTTACAGCTTAGATGTTTCTGCAAATAATGATTTTTCGGATTTTGTTTCGGGATATGATAATCTTAATACGGGAACGGATACTTTTTTTGTCGTTAATGTTTCTCCGGGAACATATTATTACAGAGTAAGGGTAAATTATTCCGAAGGTACAAGCATAAATTCAAATACGATTGAAGTTGTTGTTGAAAATACATATGTGAATACTTTTAAAAATGAAAATATAAGCATTAAAACAAACTTAAATCAGGTAAAAATAATTTCTTCAGGATTAAATATTTCCGAAGTTAGAATATACAACATTGAAGGACAGCTAATTAATACTGCAGATATTTCAAGTAACGAAGCTGAATTTTCATTACCCGTATCAGGAATTTATATTTTTAAAATTTATACGGAGAATAAGATAATCAGTAAAAAAGTGAATTTAATATTTTGACGGAATTTGTCGCCGGAGAGATATTATATACATTTGTCGCCTCAGAGAGATATTATACATTTGTCGCCTCAGAGAGACGACCTACATTAAATTAAATGCAACAAATTGATAAAAATTATTGGAATACATTATTTAGAAATAATCAACTCGGTTGGGACATAGGTTATATAAGTACACCTCTGAAAGAATATATTGACCAACTTAACAGTAAAAATTTAAAAATATTAATTCCGGGCGGAGGAAACGGTTATGAAGCAAGCTATTTGTATAAAAACGGTTTTTTCAATACATTTTATCTGGATTATTCGGAAGAAGCCGTAAAAAGTTTTAAAAAAACAGACCCCGAATTTCCGACATCAAATATTATTAAAGAAGATTTTTTTCAACATTCCGGAAATTATGATTTAATATTTGAATTGGCATTTTTTACCTCCGTAATTCCTGAAAAAAGAGAACAACTTGCACAAAAAATGTATGATTTACTTAGAAATAAAGGAAAATATGTCGGCGTATTTTTTAATCACGAATTCAAATTAAACAAACCACCTTTCGGAGCAATAAAAGAAACATATTTGGAGCTTATAAAAGATAAATTTAAAGTAAAAACCTTTGAAATTGCCTACAATTCAATAAAGCCGAGAGCAGGAAGGGAGCTTTTTTTTATTTTTGAAAAAGATTAATCGGGTAATTTTCTTAACATCATCAATTCGTAGTCCGAAAAATAAATAAAACCGTATTTTCTGTATAATGATAATGCTTTAAGATTTTCTTTATGAACTTCAAGTTTCACTTGAAATCCTGTTTTTTTAATTTCTTTTAATGTTTCATCCATTAATATTTTTGACAATCCCTGTCCCTGAAAATCAGGATGAATACCGAAATGATGCAAAAATGTTCGTCTGTTATCGTGTGTAAGCCAAACCGTTCCTATAATTTTATTTTTTTTAATCATTAAAATAAGTTTTCCGCCTGCCTTTAAAGTTCTCATTATCACCTCATTATCATCATTTCTTTCAGCTCCGCCCATTCCTGTTAATTTCCATAAATTCATAACTTCGTCAAAATCTTCCGGTGTATAGTTTCTTAAGGAAATTTTATTTTTTTCTTTCATAAGCTCATAATTTTGAATATGTCCGAGATTGCAAAGTGTCATTTCAATTTTTACAAAATAAATAAACTTTCTTTAAATAATTTTGCATAATCAAAAATAATCCTTTTATTTGTCTCAACAAAATAACGCAAATGAGAAATTTTTATTCATACTTTTATTTTTATTTTAAGAAATTGCTTTCTTAGACGGATTGTTTTATGCCGATAAGAAAGCTTCAATTTTTATGAAGCTTTTTTTATGCTTAATTTTCACTTTACATATTATTATTTTTGGTTTACGATGTCGGAAAGTTGTCGGTAAAATATTAATATGTAAAATTACAAACTTAAATCCCGACTGAAAAAATCGGGATTTTTTAATTTATTTATATGAGTTTAAAAGTTGCAATACAGGGAATTTCCGGTGCTTTTCACGAAGAAGCCGCCGCAAAATATTATAAAACCGAACACATTGATATTGTTCCCTGTAAAACGTTTTCCGAACTAATAGAAAAAGTAGAAACGGGTAAAGCCGATACGGGAATAATGGCTATTGAAAACACAATTGCAGGTTCTATTTTGCCTAATTATGATTTAATAAGGGAATCAAATTTGCTTATATCCGGGGAAATATATCTTCGGATTATACAGAATTTAATAGCTAAAGCAGATGTAAAGCTCAGTGAAATAAAAGAAGTTATTTCACATCCTATGGCAATTTATCAATGCAGTAATTTTTTTCAAAAATATCCTGAAATAAAACTTATTGAATCATTTGATACGGCATTAAGCGTAAAAGAGACGGCAGAAAACAGCATAAATTATAAAGCGGCAATAGCAAGCAGCTATGCAGCAAAAAGATATAAACTTAAAATTATTGCCGAAAGTATTGAAAACAACAAATTAAATTACACACGTTTTTTTGAAATAAAAAAAGAGTCATCTTTAAATGAAAGTGCTATAAATAAAGCTTCGGTTAATTTTAGTTTATCACATAAAACAGGCAGTTTGGCAAGTGTATTATCCGTTTTTGCTTTTTACGACATCAATCTTCAAAAAATTCAATCTTATCCCGTAATCGGAACTCCGGGAAGATATTCATTTTATATTGATATTATTTTCGATGATTATGAAAGATATAAACAATCTCTTAATGCCGTAACTCCTTTAACAACAAATTTTTATATTCTCGGAGAGTATAAAAGTGCCGATAAATCATTTAATAAAATTCATAAATCCTAAAAAGAATGATAATACCTCCGTCAAATACCGCAAAACAAATTAATGAATATTATTTCTCAAAAAAATTAGCTTCCGTAAGAAAAATGAATGAGGAAGGTAAGAATATTATAAATCTCGGTATCGGAAATCCGGTAATACCGCCTGCCGATTCGGTTATTGCCGAGTTAAATTCAAATACAATTGCCGGTAATAGTCACGGATATCAGTCCTATACGGGAATTTATGAATTAAGAAAAGCTTTCTCAAATTGGTATAAAAAATATTATAATGTCGAAGTAAATCCGGAAAACGAAGTTTTGCCTCTGCAGGGGTCGAAAGTAGGAATTATGTATATTTCTTCTGCATTTCTTAACAAAGGAGATAAAGTATTGGTTCCTAATCCGGGCTATCCGGCTTATGCGGCAAGTGCAAAAATGAGAGATGCCGAAATAATTCTTTATAAATTAAAATCGGAAAATAATTTTTTACCCGACTTTAACGAATTACGAAAAAACGATTTGTCAAAAGTTAAATTAATGTGGGTTAACTACCCTAATATGCCTACCGGACAAATTGCAACAAAAAGTTTATTTGAAAAACTAATTGCATTCGGAAAAGAAAATAATATTTTAATTTGCAACGATAATCCGTACAGTTTTATTCTGAATAACAAGCCTTTAAGTATTTTATCCGTAAAAAATGCTTCTGACGTTTCACTGGAATTAAATTCTTTAAGCAAATCTCACAATATGGCGGGCTGGCGAATAGGAGCCGTTTTCGGAGCCGAAAAATATATTGAAGTTATACGAAAAATTCAGACTAATTACACTTCCGGTATGTTTTTACCTATTCAAAAAGCTGCCGTAAAAGCTCTTAATCTTGATACAAGCTGGTATGAAAATTTAAATAAAGTTTATTCCGAAAACAGAAAATACGTATGCCAACTGTCCGAAATCTTAAATTTAAAATATAATAAAAGAAGTACGGGAATGTTCATTTGGGCAAAAATACCCGAATATTATAAAACCGGCATTGAGTTTTCTGATTATATTCTTGAGAAATTCGGAATATTTATCACTCCCGGCGAAATATTCGGCACAGAAGGAAAAGATTATGTAAGAATTTCATTATCAAATAATACCAACGATTATAAAAATGCAATAAGCAGAATAACGAATAAAAATTCAACAAATAATTAAAATATGACAGTTACAATTATAGGAACCGGATTAATCGGAGGTTCAATGGCTATAGATTTAAAAAAACGAAATTTTGCAAATAAAATAATTGCCGTAGATTCTGATAAGCTACACGCCGAAACAGCAAAAAATATCGGCTTGGCAGATGAAATTACCGATTTAGAGACAGGCATTAAAAAAGCTGATTTTATAATCATTGCCACCCCCGTTGATGTAACGCATAAAATATTACCCGAAATTTTAAATAAAGTAACAACTCAAACCCTGACCGATGTGTGTTCTACGAAACACGGAATTTGCGAATTAGTAAAACACCACCCGAAAAGAAAAAACTTTGTAGCGGCACACCCTATGGCAGGTACCGAAAATTCAGGTCCTTGGGCTGCAATTTCTCATCTTTTCGACGGTAAATCCGTTTTTATTTTCAATTTTTAAGTTAAAACTCTGCAATTCTATTGCAGTTACTTTAGTTTCTATAAATTTTTTACTTTTACTGTATGAATTATAGAACGAGTTCACATACAGTAAGCCGATTAACTGCACATATA
>JAJRUH010000083.1 GCA_024277895.1 Bacteroidota bacterium
AAATTGATTCTCTCGAAAAAAAAGGACTTCCGAAATCAGCACTTCAAGTTGTTGATGAAATATACGAAAAAGCAAAAACGGAAAATAACTCGCAACAAGTTATTAAATCTTTCATTTTCAAATTAAAATACAAAAATCAAATTGAAGAAAATGCCTTTGAGAAACTTTGCAAAGAACTTGACAGCACGGCACAAACCGCATCATTTCCCGACAACGCAATTATGAATTCGATGCTTGCCGATATGTATTGGTGGTATTATCAAAATAACAGATACAAATTTCAAGACAGAACAAATACCGCAAATTTCGACAATAACGATATGCAAACTTGGACTCTTGATTATCTCGTTGAAAAAACAATAAAAGCATATACAAATTCCGTTTCAGACCCTGCCGGTTTGCAAAAAATTCCTGCTTCCGACTATAAAGAATTAATTATTAAAGGCAATAAACCAAAAAACCTTCGCCCCACTCTTTACGATTTTTTAGTCAATAAAGCCATAGATTTTTTCTCAAGCACCGAAATATCTTTAACAAAACCGGCAGATAATTTTGAAATAGAAGAATCATATTATTTTGATGACACCCAATCATTTGCAAACAAAGAAATTTCATCTTCCGATTTTCTTTCACTGCATTTTCACGGAATTTGCCTTTTGCAGGATTTAATAAAATTCAGATTATCCGACACAAAAAATAAAGATGCACTAATCGATGCCGATTTAAAACGCCTGCAATTTGTTTATAGCTTTTCGGTAAACCCGAAAAAAGACGAACTCTATATGAATGCTCTTGAAAAACTCGAAAAAAAATATTCAGACATTCCTTTTTCGTCAGAAATAAGCTATAAAATTGCTGCTTTATATCATTCATTATCATCAAAATACAATTCCAAAAACAAAGAAACCGAAAAATATAAATATTACAATAAAAAAGCACTTGATATCTGCAATAATCTGATACAAAAATATCCGAAAACACATTCCGCAGAACTTGCAAAAAGTTTAAGCATCACAATTCAACAACATAATATTTCGGTAGAAACCGAAGAAACAATTCCTTCCGATTCGAAATTTGCCGCAAAAATAACATACAAAAATATAAACGAAGTTTATATAAGAATTGCAAAAATTGACAGAAATAAATACCTGAAACTCGCCGAAAAACGATACGGAACAAAATTTTACGACAAAATTTTTCAAAATTCGACTACAATTAAACAATTTTCACAAACATTACCCGACGACGGCGATTTTAACACACATTCGGCAGAATTGCTGAATGACGGCTTGGATGTAGGTTTTTATCTTATTTTTATTTCAGACAATAAAAACTTTACTTACAATAAAGGTCTGGCAACATACAAAGACATAACGATTTCCGATATAAGTTACGTTTCTGAAAAACCGGAAGACGGCTCTCAAAAATTTTGGGTTTTAAACCGAAAAACCGGACAACCCCTGCAAGGTGTAAAATGCACCGTTTGGAACAAAAAATACAACTATGCTTTAAGAAAATATATCCGAAATATTAAAGCAACATACACAACCGACAAAAACGGTATTTTTAGTATCTTTATCTCGCCCGAACAAAAAAGCTCTTACAACAATTGGAGCATTGATTTCAAACTCGGAAACGATTTTTTAACAAGCGAAGGTTCTTTTTATTTGTCTAATTACGAAAAAGACTATAACGAATATAGGCACACATATTTTTTTACCGACAGAGCTATATACCGTCCCGGACAGACAGTGTATTTTAAAGGAATTTCAATACTTTCAAGCAGAGAAAAAAACCAAATCGTAACAAATAAAGAAGAAACTGTTGCTTTGTATGATGTTAATTATCAAAAAGTAAGCGAGCTTAAACTTAAAACGAACGAATTCGGAACATTCAGCGGAACATTTACGCTTCCGCAAGGATTATTAAACGGAGAATTTCAAATAAAAAGCTATTACGGAACCGTATCTTTCTCGGTCGAAGAATACAAAAGGCCCAAATTTGAGGTTAAAATGCTGCCTTTTAAAGGAAATTATCTTTTAAAAGAAACCGTTACCGCAGAAGGCGAAGCAAAATCCTATGCCGGTTCGCCCCTATCAGATGCAACGGTAAAATATAGAATAATCAGAACTCCGAAATGGCGAGGTTGGTGGTTTTGGAATTTCAACGACCAACCGACCGAAATAAAAAACGGAACAACAAAAACCGACGATACAGGCAAATTTAAAATTACATTTGATGCCCTGCCCGATTTAAGTATGCCCGAAAACGAATTCACATATTTCAGCTATCAAATAATTGCCGATGTTACCGATATTAACGGAGAAACTCAAAGCACAAGCAACTATATTCAAATAGGTTACAGAGCTTTGCAAGTAAATATCCCTATTTCCGGAATTATCGACAAAGACATATCAAAATTTGGAAAAAACGTAAAATTCGAATATAATATAAACACGCAGAACCTTAACGGAGAATTTATTCCCGCCGAAGGCGAAATTAAAATTTACAAGCAAAAAGACAATCCGCAACCGTTAAGAAATAAACTTTGGGCTTCCGCCGATAAACAAATTTATTCAACAGAAGAATGGTATAAACTGTTTCCCGGAAATGTTTACATTGATGAAAACAAACAAGAAAATCTTGAAAAAGAAAAGCAGGTATTTTCCGAAAAATTCAATACCGAAAAAAGTAAAAAATTAAACCTTGAATCTTTTATAAAAAAATCGGAAAACGGATACTACGTTTTGGAAATAAAAACAAAAGATAAATTCGGAAACTCTGTGTCCGGTAAGCATTTTTTCAGTATAACATCTCATAAATCCAAGAAACCCGCTTTTAAAACACCCGCTTTTTACAAAGCTCTCAAAATACTCTGCGAACCGGGCGAAAATGCCGAAATTTTAATCGGCTCGTCATACAAAAACGTCAATCTTATTTATCAAATCGAAAAGAAAGATAAAATTGTAAAAACAGAATATTTGAAATTAAACGACGAGCAAAAACTTATTACGATTCCCGTCGGCGAAGAAGACAGAGGAAACTTTACGGTTCATTTTGCTTTCGTTAAAAACAACAGATTATACAATTACAGCTCAACAATTATTGTTCCGTATTCAAATAAAAAATTGGATATAAAATTTGAAACTTTCAGAGATAAACTGCTGCCCGGACAAAAAGAAGAGTGGAAAATAAAAATAAAAGGTCCGAAAGGCGAAAAAGTTGCCGCCGAAATGTTGGCAACGCTTTATGATGCATCTCTCGACCAATTTAAAAAGAATATTTGGAATTTTAACATCTACAATTCCTACTATTCTTCTCGATATTTTGAAACCAAAACATTTTCCGTTTCGCAATCTCAACTTCTAAAAAAACATCTCGACGAAAACATTTATGTAAAACCTTTATATTACGATAAGTTTAATTGGTTCGGATTGTCATACGGTTACGGATTTTTCGGAGGTCGCAGAGGATACGATGATATAGACGAGGTTGTTGTAACTGCTTTAGCAGTAAAGAAACACGGAAAATACTTAAAATATAAAAAAACAGCAAAAGCCGAAGAAAATGAAATACCTCCGGCTCCTTCGGCAATAAACGATGAAACAAAATCAGACGTAAATACGGAAAACGACCAAATTCCCGGCAATGATAAGGTTCCGACAGACTTTTCAATCGTAAAAGTAAGAACCAATTTTAAAGAAACAGCATTCTTTTATCCGCATTTAAAAACAAATAAAAAAGGCGAAATAATCATCGCTTTCACCGTTCCGGAAAGTCTTACAAAATGGAAAATGAAGGGCTTTGCAACAACAAAAGATTTAAAATACGGCTTTATTAACGAAGAACTCGTAACCCAAAAAGACCTTATGCTGATGCCTAACGCTCCGCGTTTCTTCCGCGAAAACGATAAAATTACATTCCCCGTAAAAATCAGCAATATTTCCGAAAAAGATTTAAACGGAACGGTAAAACTCGAATTTTTCGATGCTCTCACTATGAAACCGGTAAATATTTTTAATTCCGGCGAAAAAGCAACAAAAAACTTTACCGTAAAAGCAGGCGGAAATACACTTGCAGAATGGAAACTTACCATACCCGAAGGCATCGGAGCAATTATGTATAAAGCAGTTGCGAAAGCCGGAGATTTTTCCGACGGCGAGCAAAAACCGCTTCCGGTATTAACAAACCGTATGCTTGTTACCGAAAGTTTACCTCTTCCGATAAGAGGCAAAGAAACAAAAACATTCAAGTTCAAAAAACTGATAAATTCCGAAAAATCTTCAAGCATACGAAATTACAAACTTACGCTTGAATTTACGTCAAATCCGGCTTGGTATGCCGTGCAGGCACTACCCTACCTGATGGAATATCCTTACGAATGCACCGAACAAACATTCAGCCGATTTTATGCCAACAGCATAGCATCGCATATCGCAAATTCAAACCCTAAAATAAAACGCGTTTTTGATGCCTGGAAACAAGAAAATGCCGGTGCTTTAATTTCAAATCTTGAAAAAAATCAAGAATTAAAGTCCGTTTTACTCGAAGAAACGCCTTGGGTTTTGCAAGGCAAAGACGAAAGCGAACGCAAAAAACGCATAGGTTTGTTATTCGATTTGAACAAAATGGGCAACGAACTCAACATCGCTTTGCGTAAAATTCAAAAAGCACAAAAACCGAACGGTGCCTGGCCCTGGTTCGCCGGAATGCCCGAAAGTCGCTACATTACGCAATACATTGTTACCGGAACGGGACATTTGGACAAACTCGGCGTAAAATCCGTAAGAGAAGACCAAAAAACCCTGCAAATGCTGAAAAAAGCAATCGCATATCTCGACAAAAAAATTAAAAAAGATTACGATTGGCTTAAACAACATTACAAAAAAGCAGATTTAGAAAAAAATCATCTCAACAGTATTGCAATTCAATATCTTTACGGAAGAAGTTATTTTACGGATATTCCGGTTCCGAAAGCTTCGCAGGAAGCATACGATTATTTCATAAATCAAGAGAAAAAATATTGGCTTTCGCAAAGTAAATATATGCAAGGAATGATTGCTCTGGCACTTTTCCGCAAAGGAGAAAAAGAAGTTCCGGCAGACATCGTTAAATCTTTAAAAGAAAAATCAATAAATCACGAAGAACTCGGTATGTATTGGAAAGATAACGTTGCCGGATATTATTGGTATCAAGCACCCATAGAGGAGCAAGCACTTATGATTGAGGTATTTGACGAAGTTGCAAAAGATAAAAAATCCGTTAACGATATGAAAATTTGGCTTCTGAAACAAAAACAAACACAAGATTGGAAAACCACAAAAGCCACTGCCGAAGCCGTTTATGCCCTGCTTATGCAAGGAACCGATTGGCTTGTAAGCGATAAACAAGTTGAAATAAAAATTGCCTGGAAAAAATTTGATCCGAAACAACACGAAAATCTTAAAGTTGAAGCAGGAACCGGTTATTTCAAAACCTCGTGGAACGGGAAAGAAATAAAACCCGAAATGGGAAATATTACCGTAAAAAAATCTGACGAAGGCGTAAGTTGGGGTGCAATGTATTGGCAATATTTTGAAGATTTGGATAAAATAACGCCTCACAAAACACCGCTCAAACTAAAAAAACAATTATTTATAGAACGCCTGACCGAAAGAGGCAAAGTGATTGAACCGATTTCCGACAAGGCAAAACTGAAAATCGGCGATAAAGTAATTGTTCGCATCGAGCTTCGTGTTGACAGGCGAATGGAATACATACATATGAAAGATATGCGTGCAAGCGGTTTTGAACCGATAAACGTTATTTCGCGATATAAATATCAAGACGGATTGGGATATTACGAAACAACCAAAGACGCTTCAACAAATTTCTTTATGGAAAATTTGCCCAAAGGCACTTATGTATTCGAATATCCGTTGCGCGTAACACACGAAGGCAATTTCTCAAACGGAATTACGACAATTCAATGTATGTACGCTCCGGAATTTACGGCACATTCCGAAGGAATAAGAGTTGATGTCCGGAATTAAAAAAATATATGCAAATCCGCAAGTCATCGTATCAATGTGCCGGCAAAGGTTTAAACCCGCTTTGCTTAAATTGAAATAGTGATACGATGACTATCAACCGGATAGCCTGTGCGGCAGCTGAAATATTTTATACAAGTGCAGGGGAATAGGGTCAAATGAATTAAAAACTTTGCACTTGTACATGTAAACAGTCTTGTAAATAGCTGAAACACAAACATGTTAGTGTTTTTCAGCACGCCCTACTTAAACATTATTATATCTCTGCATATCAGCTATTTATAATATCAGAAGGCTATGGTTTAGGTATTCTGTGAATTATTGTTTATTTTTACAAAAAAAACCTGATATGGATATAGCTATATTAAAATCACAATTTACAGATTTGGATATTTACGCACAAGAACAGCTGATAGACGAGCTCACA
>JAJRUH010000084.1 GCA_024277895.1 Bacteroidota bacterium
GAGCAGCAAAAATTTGGTAGTTTTATCAAAATAAGTGCAAGGGTTTCAATATGTTTCATTCAAAAACCTTGCACTTTATCATAAGAATACAAGCATAAAGTATTGTATCACAATACATTTAGCGTTTTTCAGCAAACCCTGAAAGATATCGAGAAACAAAATTGCTTAATATGTTTTCCGTCATAAAATATTTCAAATAATTATTCTACTTTTGTTGAAATTCTGAATAAAACTGAAATATAATGATAAATCAACAATTATTAAATCCGAAAAGCATTGTAGTAGTAGGCGGAAGCGATGATATTCACAAACCCGGCGGAAAAGTTTTATACAATATCATAAAAGGAAACTATAAAGGAAAATTATACGTTTCAAACCCGAAACAAGATAAAGTTCAAGGAATAAAATCATATAAAAATTTAAACGATTTACCCGAAACAGAACTTGCAATTTTGGCAATAGCCGCAAAATTTTGTGTCGATGCCGTTAAAATATTAGCCGAACAAAAAAACACAAAAGCATTTATAATTCTGTCTGCAGGTTTCAGCGAAACAAACGAAGAAGGTGCAAAAATTGAAAAAGAAATTGTTGAAATCATAAATAAAAACAACGGAGTTTTAATCGGACCGAACGGAATAGGCGTTCTAACTCCGAATTATCACGGAGTTTTCACCTCTCCCGTTCCGAAATTAGACCCGCAAGGTGTTGATTTTATTTCAGGAAGCGGAGCAACGGCGGTTTTTATAGCCGAGCTCGGAATTCCCGCAGGATTGCGTTTCGCAAGTCTGTATTCCGTAGGAAACAGTGCACAAACAGGCGTAGAGGAAGTTTTGGAATATATGGATTTGACTTATGAGGAAGGTAAAAGTCCGAAAGTAAAACTTCTTTATCTCGAACAAATTAACAAACCGCAAAAATTGTTAAAACACGCAAGTTCTTTAATCAGAAAAGGATGTAAAATAGCAGCAATTAAAGCAGGAAGTTCTTCTGCCGGAAGCCGTGCAGCATCATCTCACACAGGTGCTTTGGCAAGTTCTGATGTTGCCGTTGACGCACTGTTTAAAAAAGCCGGAATTGTTCGTTGTTACGGAAGACAAGAGCTTATAACCGTCGCTTCGGTTTTTATGCACCCCGAACTTAAAGGCAAAAATATTGCAATTATCACTCACGCAGGCGGTCCTGCCGTAATGCTTACCGATGCTCTTGAAAAAGGCGGACTTAACATACCGCAAATAAAAGGAAAAACAGCCGATGAACTTCTCGAAAAGTTATATCCCGGTTCTTCCGTTGCCAATCCGATAGACTTTCTGGCAACCGGCACGGCAGAGCAACTTGCCGACATAATTGATTTTTGTGAAAATAAATTCGATAATACAGACGCAATGGTCGTAATTTTCGGAACTCCGGGATTAAGCCGTGTTTTTGATGCTTACGATGTTATCGACAAAAAAATGAAAACCTGCAAAAAGCCGATTTTTCCGGTTCTGCCTTCTTTAAGCGAAGCAAAAGATGAAATAAATGAATTTATATCGAAAGGAAGGGTATTCTTTCCGGAAGAAGTTTTGCTCGGAAATGCACTTTCAAAAATTTATTTCACACCGAAACCGCAAAATAAAGAACCCGAATTACCCGAAATAGACAAACAAAAAATCAGAAACATAATTGAGAATGCCGACAACGGTTATCTTTCTCCCGAAAAAGTTCAAAATCTTTTAGACGCTGCAGGAATTAATCGTGCAAAAGAAATTGTAACTGATAATTTGCAAACGGCTGTTTTAGAAGCTGAAGAAATCGGTTTTCCTCTGGTGATGAAAGTTGTGGGTCCGATTCATAAATCCGACGTAGGCGGTGTTGTTCTTAATGTTAAAACAAAAGAACAAGTCGAAAAAGAATTTAACAGAATGATAAAAATTAAAGACACAACCGGAATTTTACTACAACCTATGTTAAGCGGAACGGAGCTTTTTGCCGGAGCAAAATACGAAGACAAATTCGGGCATCTTATTTTGGCGGGTATGGGCGGTATTTTTATCGAAGTTTTGAAAGACGTTTCTTCGACACTTTCTCCCGTAAGGAAAAAAGAAGCAACAGAAATGATAAAATCGTTAAAATCATACAAATTAATAGAAGGTACAAGAGGACAAAAAGGTATAAATCAAGATAAATTTGCGAAAATAATAGTCCGGCTTTCGGCATTGCTCGAAGCAGCTCCGGAAATTAAAGAATTAGACTTAAATCCCCTTCTCGGAACAGAAAAAGATGTTATTGCCGTTGATGCACGTATAAAAATTGAGAAATAATGTTAAAGGTTAAAAAGAATATCCGAAAAGAAACTTATATAAATTAACTTTATACAGTCTTCAGGATAGCCCTAATCTAATTTTTTCCACTGTTTTTTATATGCTCTTTTAAAATACTTAAAGAATTTATTTCCGCCGGTATATTTTACAATGTATGATTTATAATTGCCTTTCGGATCGGCTGCGAAATCTTTTGTTGCCATATCCGTTGCCAAAACGGTCTGCATTTCTTTTGTATATTGTTTTTTTGTTTGTCTTCGGCTCAATTCTCTCAGTAAATCCAATGCTTTGTCATACTCTTTGTTGTGATTATAAAAACCTACACAGTAAATTATAAAATCACTGTACGACTTTTGTATAAATTCAAATAAAGGTATATGTTTTATACCGTATTCCGAAATATTTTGAACTTTGTAATAATCTTCAACAGCCAAATATGTACTGACTGCAGATTTATAATTTTTTCGCTGCAAATAATCATTGACCTTTTCAATATCTTTTAAATATTTTACTGCAGGATAAATGTAATCCTTTTTTGTTATCGCTTTTTTTGTATCAATTTCACATTGTGCATATTTTTTTGCCAAATTTAATGCTTTGTTAAATTGATTATCTGCTTCAATATATTTACCTGTATTTACTGATTCATATGCTTCGACAACAATTTTATCATAAGCATTTTGAGCATTAATACACTCTCGTTTAAAAATTAACTTCTTTAAATCTGTTCTTGCCTGATACACTTTCGGATTATTTTCAACACTGTATTTTTCCGAAATTATTTTTGCCTTATTATATAATTGCCGTGCATTTTGCAAATCGTTGACTTTAACTTTACTTCTTCCGTTTGCAATAATATCAAGAACAAGATTCTCGGCAGCATTATTTACATATGTATTTAACTTTAAATTTTTTCTGATATCGAATTCAGATTGAATCGTTGTTGCTCTGTCATATTTATCCAAAGCCTCCTGATATCTGCCTTTTGATGCAAAAGTTTTACCGTCGGATATAACACTGTTATAAATTGCTTGTTTTATATCTAAAAATAAACGATCTTCTTTTGTGTTTTGTTTTAAATCATATTTTTTACGATATGCAATTGCTTTGTCGGCATAACTTTCGGCATCTTCATTATTTCCGGTTCTGAAACTCCTTTCTGCATCAGAAAGATAAGAAAAATAAATTCCGTTTCGTGCTTTTATATAGCCTTTTGCCAAAGCATTTGTACAATTTATTTGTTGATATCCGTTACAAATTCGTGCCGCATTATCGTAATTGTTAATTGCCTGAGTATATTTCTTATTATAAGCTAACTTATTACCTCTTGCGATATATCGTTGATATAATGTTGAAATTCTTTGAGTTATATCTGTTTGATTAGTAATAAAATCTCTGTTCCGGTTTGCAAAAGTAATTGCATCGTTAATAACTTTTTCAGCTTCCTGCAAATTATTATTTCTGAAATTAATATCAACCGTATTTATTATCAAATGATATTTACCGTTAATTGCCCGAGCTAATTCAACATCCATATTTTGTCTGCATCGAACTTCCGGAAAATCTCTGCAAATTTGAGCTGCTTTTGTTAATGTTCCGATAGCATCATCATATCTTCCGTTATTATTCATATCAGAAGCATTAAGTAAAAAATCACTGTAAATTCCGCGAGCCAATTCAACAGTTTGCATTTTAGTTTCCGTATCCGGATTCATTCCTCTGATCTGAAACAACTTATTAATGGCTTTATCAACATAACCCGAATTGTAATACAAACGAGCTAATTGAAAGTGAGCAGGTGCATAATTCGGATTTACTTCGATTGATTTATTAAAATAAAAATCTGACTGTCCCGGATTATGTCTTGCCAACATTTCAATACCTCTTTCGTAATATATTTGGTCAAAACTGTTAATGAGGTCATTACACACATCTTTTAAAACTTGTGCTTTATTTAAAATTTGATTTAATTTATTCTTCAAACCTGCCGGATCGTATGTATTAAGAGGCAAAAATCTGTAAAAATCTTTTTGTTTTACAGTATTTACATATACCTCGGCACTGTTTGCAGTATCTCTGAAACGATAAAGTTCGTTCAAATTTTCAAGATGGCTCAAATAATCTCTGTTTGAGTTGATATTATTCAATCGACGTAATCTGTTTCGAGCATTTGAACTTTCATTATAATAATTATCGATCTTAATTACTTGTGCATCAAATTCTCTTTTATTTTCTGAAGTATAATCAAAAACCTTATTTAGTAATTTTATTTTATAATTATCGGTATTTATAGTATCAGTAACTGTCATATGTACTAATTCTACATTATTTTCGGTAACGTTTATATCATTAAATGTATAATTTTCTATGACATTATTGCCGTTTAGCCATTGCAGGTTAAAAGATATTTTCTTCGGGATTAGTGTTTTTCCCACATCAAATTCGCGATACATATTATCACCGGTAATACGAATATTACTTATGCTTACAATAAATTCCAAACGATTGCTGCGTTTTAAAATTTGTCGATGTTGTTTAAATGAAAAAGTCAAACTGACATTTGCAATCGGTTTCGAATATCCTCGGGCTATTTTTCTGAAAATTTGATTTTTTATATTTGATTGTCCCTGATCATATCTTATAAGAAAAGTTAAAACATTTGCTTTATTAAAAATAATCTGGCTTTGAGCATTGATTTCCGGAGAAAAAATCAACATAAAAATAAGAGAAAAGTAAAGTTTTTTCATAAGAATATATTTTCATTAAAAAATATTTTTTATTTATTTTATAAAACATTCAAAAACAGTTCCGTATTTTGTTAAAATATTGCAAATTTGCAAAAAATCATTTTAATAAAACAAATTAATACAGATAAAAATGAAAAAACATAATTTTTACGCCGGACCGTCGATTCTCCCTCAATCGGCAATTGACGAAACAATTAGTGCTTTAAAAGATTTTGCGGGAACAGGTATTTCTCTGGCTTCCGTATCTCACCGATCAAAAGAATTTGATACCGTAATGAACGATGCAGTTGCAATGTTCAAAGAATTATTGGATATTCCCGAAGGCTACTCTGTTTTATTTCTCGGCGGCGGTGCAAGCACACAATTTGCTATGATTCCTTTCAATTTAATGAGAAAAAAAGCACTATATGTAAATACAGGAACTTGGGCAACAAAAGCGATTAAAGAAGCAAAAATGTTCGGAGAGGTTATTGAAATTAAAGAGGAAGATTTTTTTTCAATTCCTAAAGGTTATGATATACCTGAAGATGTTGATTATGTTCACATTACAACCAATAATACAATTTACGGAACCGAATATCATAAAGATTTAGATATTAATGTTCCTTTGATTGCCGATATGTCTTCTGATATTTTCAGTCGTAAAGTTGATGTTTCAAAATATGCTTTAATATACGGAGGAGCTCAAAAAAATCTTGCTCCTTCAGGTGTTACATTTGTTATTGTTCGTCATGATGTTCTCGGAAAAGTTGAACACAAAATACCCACAATGCTTAATTACCAAACACACATTGACAAAAATTCTATGTTTAACACACCTCCGGTAATTCCTGTTTTCACGGCATTGCAAACAATGAAATGGGTTACAGCAAACGGCGGAGTTGAAGGAATGAATAAACGAAATAATGAAAAAGCATCTGCAATGTATAATGAAATAGACAGAAATAAACTGTTTAAAGGAACGGTTGCAAAAGAAGACAGATCGATTATGAATGCTTGCTTTATTATGAATGACGAATATAAAGACTTAGAAGCCGAATTTCTTGATTTTGCAACTTCAAAAGGAATGGTAGGAATTAAAGGACACCGTTCGGTAGGCGGTTTCAGAGCTTCGCTGTACAATGCACTTGATATTGAAAGCGTAAATGCTCTTGTTGACGTAATGAAAGAATTTGAAAGCAAACATCAGCAATAAGTATAAAGGAAAAAGTTAAAAGAATTAATTTTAATAACTAAAAAAGATGAAAATAACGGTTGCAACAGTAAAACCGTTTGCTCCGGCAGCGGTTCAAAAAATAAAAGAAACGGCAGAAGATTCTGGATACGAATTTGCATTACTCGAAAAATACGAAAATCAAAGCGATTTTATCGAAGCGGCAAAAAATACCGATGCACTGATTATAAGAAGCGACAAAGCAACAAAAGAAGTATTGGAAGCCGGCGGCGATCGACTTAAAATAATAGTAAGAGCCGGTGCAGGATACGATAATATTGATTTAGAAGCAGCAAGCAAAAACGGAATTGTGGTAATGAACACTCCCGGACAAAATTCTAATGCAGTTGCCGAACTTGCACTCGGATTAATGGTATTTACGGCAAGAGGAAAATATAACGGAAAATCCGGCAGTGAACTTAAAGGCAAAAAACTCGGTATTCACGCATACGGACATGTAGGTAAATTAGTTGCAAACATTGCCAAAGGTTTCGGTATGGAAGTTTTTGCCTTTGATGCTTTTGTTCCGAAAGAAATTATAGAAGCTGACGGGGTAAAAGCCCTCGATTCCGCCGACGAACTTTATTCAATTTGTCAGTATGTTTCTTTGCATATTCCTGCTAATGAAGATACTAAAGAATCGATAGATTATGAACTTTTATCAAAAATGCCCGAAGGTGCAACTTTAATAAATACTGCAAGAAAAGAGGTTATTCACGAAGAAGAAGTACTAAAATTAATGGCAGAAAGAGAAGACTTCAAGTATGTGTCGGACATAGCACCGGACAAAAAAGCCGAATTTGAAGAAAAATTTGCCGACAGAGTTTTCTTTACCCCGAAAAAAATGGGAGCTCAAACTGTTGAAGCAAATCTCAATGCAGCATTGGCTTCCGCAAAGCAAATTATTAATTTCTTCGAAAACGGAGATACTACTTTTCAGGTAAATAAATAGCTTTTAATTCATTCATCCGATGACTTTGAGTCATCGGATGAATAGAATCATATTAATAACTCATAAAATAAAAAATAACTATGTCTATATTGAAACCTTTTAAAGGAATACGTCCGCGACCGGATATAGCTGAAAAAGTTGCCGCAAGACCCTACGATGTTTTGAATTCTGCGGAAGCAAGAAAAGAAGCCGAAGGAAACCCCTACTCTTTTCTTCACATAAACAAGCCGGAAATTGACCTGCCCGAAGATATTGATATTCATTCGGCACCGGTTTACGGAAAAGCCAAAGAAAATTTTGAACGAATGTTTAAAGAAGGTGTTTTTATTCAAGATGAAAAACCTTGTTATTACATTTATGCACAAACAATGAACGGCAAAATACAATATGGTTTGGTTGCCGGAGCATCCGTAGATGACTATGTTAACGGAATTATTAAAAAACACGAACTAACACGCCCCGACAAAGAAGAAGACCGAATGAACCACGTAAGAGTTTCAAACATAAATGCAGGTCCCGTATTCTTTGCATACAGAGATAACGAAAAAATAGATAAAATAGTTTCGAAAAAAACTGCTGAAAAACCTGAATATGATTTCACTTCGGAAGACGGCGTAAGACATCAGATGTGGATTATAAATGAAGATGAAAAAGTTAAAAATATTGAAAAAATATTTGCCGAAGAAGTTGAGTACATTTATGTTGCTGACGGACATCACAGAACCGCCGCCGCCGCTTTGGTGGGAAAAGAACGCAGAGAGCAAAACCCAAACCACACGGGAAACGAAGAATATAACTTTTTCCTTTCGGTAAACTTTCCCGAAAGCCAGCTTACGATAATTGATTACAACAGAGTTGTAAAAGACCTGAACGGACTAAGCGAAGAAGAATTTATCGAAAAACTTAAAGCAAGTTTCGATATTGAAAATATGGGCGAAAAAGAATACAAACCGTCAAAATTGCACGAATTTTCGATGTATTTAGGCGGAAATTGGTATAAACTTACGGCAAAAGAAGGAACATATAAAGAAGACGACCCCGTCGGCGTTCTTGATGTTACCATTTTAACCGAACAAGTTCTGGCTCCGCATCTTGACATAAAAGACCTCAGACGAAGCAACAGAATTGAATTTGTAGGAGGAATAAGAGGACTCGGCGAATTGAAAAAACGAGTTGACAGCGGTGAAATGAAAGTTGCATTTGCTCTTTATCCCGTTTCTATGAAACAGCTTATGGATATTGCCGACAATGATATGATTATGCCGCCTAAAGTTACTTGGTTTGAGCCGAAATTAAGAAGCGGGTTAATTGTTCACAGTCTTTTAGATTAATTTTACCGTATAACTTCGGCAAAGTTACGTGAACTTTGCTGAAGTTTGTTGATTTTATATTTGAATTCAGTCTAAAAAGGTTAAATGTCTGAAAAAAACCTGTCAGGGTTTGTTAATTGACTGTAAGTCAACAGTTAAACATTTTAGTGTTTTACATATATAACCCTGACAGGGGTAAATGAATAATTCTTTAATGTATTATAAAACAATCAATTATGATGTTTTTTAATTTTATTTATATCAAAATAATATCATTTTAACTGTCAATAATTTAGTGTAAGAATAAGATTTTTCGACACATTCTTTTATATAATTATTAAAATTGAAACACATTTTTCACAAATATAAAACTATATTTTTAATTCATAATAAATGTGAATTATGGTATACATGTAAGTTCGTTTTAAATTGCAGTGTATTAAAAATTTATTTTTTAGATTTTCTGTTATAAGTAATTAGCAGCAAATAAGCAGATTTGAATTAAATATTTCAGAGGTTTTTTATTTTACCACAATTAGATAGAATGGCTCTATAGAGAATACTTATTTTGTATTTCTTTAAAGTAACACAGAAAATTTCTAATCATTTTTGAGTAAAAAGGTGATATGTAAAAATAAATAAATAAGTTTGCAACTTATTTCATAAATTGTTATCTAAAACAAATATAAAACACTAAGGAACTTTATTAAAAATGAGATTGAAAATACTCTTAGTTTGCATTTTTTTTACAAATATAGTATATGGTGCTAATTTCTCTCAAAATACTTCTGTTGAAGATACAACAGAAGTTAATATTGCACACGGACTATTTTCGGCTGTTAAAGAAGCTGATCGTTTTGTTACAAAATTAGATTCTTCTTACGTCATTGACCTACCCGTTGGAATTGTTGCAAACAATACATCTGAAGCCGAAAAATATGCAATTGTAATTTCTGAACTCAAAGTGCGTGAAGGAGAAACATTTCTTACGGCATACATGGCTTTTACGATTCCGGGTACAACAAAAAAATAGCTTTTAAAGGAACAGATATTCCCTTTTCGTTTAACGGAGGGTTTAACGGGCCGGTTATACTAGAATTGGTATCTGACTTTGATGTCGCTTTGAGTAATAATATTACGTTAAAAATTAAAGGAAACGGAAAAACAAAAGTAATAAGCGATTGCACCGGTTTTAAAGAGATGCATTTAGCTGCGGATCTTTTATTCAACAATAATTTATTTATTCCTGAAAACCCTGACGGAACACTTAAAGAAAATACACCTTTAAAAACTTCTTTTGAAACGGTTTTAACTGACTGGAACGATTTAATGATAGGTGTATCGTTGGAGCCGTTCCAATTAAAAAGTCTTAAGGGTGTCGGATTCAGCATTCAGAATGCATTTATTGATTTAAGTGACTTCAAAAATCCGCAAGGAATCGCATTTGGTACACAATATCAGTCAGATTATTTTATTGAAGGAAACACAAATATTTGGCAAGGTGTGTATATTCAAGATGCAATCGTACGCTTACCCATGCAATTCAGGAAAAAGAATACTGATGAACTTGCGGCAGACAGTGTGATTTTAGCTAACGATACAACAGGAACAATAATATTATGTGACAGTATTGCTACGGGAAGAATGGCAATTTCTGCACAAAACCTTTTAATTGACGAATTGGGCTTTACCGGAAAAATCCGTGCCGACAGGATAATGACCCTCGATGAAGGTGATCTTGGAGGATGGGCATTTTCAGTCAGTAATTTTATAATTGATATACAATCGTCTCATTTAGTAGCAGGTAGTTTCGGCGGACAAATAAAAATTCCTCAATTTAAACAAAATTCAATCTTTAATTATAATGCTGTCATCGGATTAAATAATACCTACTCATTTAGTGTTGCAATTACGGATTCCGTAGAAATGGATTTGTGGGCTGCTGATTTAATACTTGCTCCGAACTCAAGATTAAATATTGTAACTCAAAATGATAAATTTGTTCCTTCTCTTTTATTAAACGGTGAACTTAGTCTACATGCACCCGTCAATAAAAATGACTCGACATCAAAGAAACTTTCAGTTGTGTCTGTTCCGTTTCAGGGAATGAAGATACAAACTGAACAACCGTATTTTTCGGTTCAACATATATCACTCGGAACAAATCAAAATAAATTCTCGAAATTTCCGGTGTCAATTTCTCAAATAGGTTTTACAAATCAAAATGAAAGGTACGGTATCAGCTTAGGTCTGAAAGTAAATTTTACCGGAGAAAACAATGGCGGATACGGCGGTCAGGGGAATTTTACGATTTGGGGCAAAAAAGAGGATGACAAATGGAAATACGATGGTGTCGAAATAAGCAAAATAGCAGTAAACATGAGTAAACCCGGAGCGTTTGAAATTGCCGGAGAAGTCAATTTCTTTCGCAACGATTCTTTACAAGACAATTCTATGTACGGAAACGGATTTAAAGGTACTTTAAGTGCCCAGTTCGGTTCATTCGGAAATAACGGAGCCGTTGGTTTAGAAGCAACTGTACTGTTCGGTAATGTTGACGGTTATCGTTATTGGTTTGCAGATGCTTTGGCAACCATTCCGACCGGAATACCTGCCGGTCCGGTGTCAATTTACGGATTCGGAGGTGGTGCATATTATCACATGAAACAAGCGGGTGTAGGCGTTCAAACAAGTGAAATAGGGAAATCAATTTCAGGAATCTCTTATATCCCGGACATTAACTCCGGATTGGGTCTGAAAGCTTCTGTTAAATTCGGAACAACAAGCAGTGAAAATGCCTTTAACGGTGATGTGGCTTTCGGTATCAGTTTTACGACGACAGGAGGCATAAATCAAATCTCGTTAATTGGGAACGGTTATTTCGCAACAAATAATTTTAGCGTTAATGTTTCCGGCATTATGGATAAAGCAAAATATATCACCGGCAATACAAACGGGGAAGTTGAAATTCCGGTTGACGGTGATAAATCACAAATATGGGGCAAAATAACAATGCTTTATGATTTTCCGAATAATTGTTTTCATTCGACAATGGATATTTATGCGAATATTGCCGGAGGTATTATAAAAGGAATTGGACCGGGAGGCAAAGCCGGTTGGGGAGTGATTCATTTTGAACCCGGAGAATGGTATATATATCTCGGAACACCGGATAACCCGAACGGTATTAATGTTCTCAATTTGGCAACGATGACCAATTATTTCATGGCCGGAACATCTGTACCGGAATTAAGCCCGCCTCCGCAAGAAGTTATACAAGGTTTAGGACAAAACGGCGAAAGCTATGAAGGAAATCAAAATACGCTTGCATTGCAAAACGGTTCCGGTTTTACAATGGGTGCAAACTTTACCTTTGATACGGGAGAACGAACCTTACTAATATTTTACGGAAGATTCGGGTGTGGAATCGGTTTTGATATCCTTTTGAAAAATTACGGAGATTTAGCCTGTGAAGGAAGCAGCGAACCTATCGGTATCAATGGTTGGTATGCTCAAGGACAAGCCTATGCATGGATTGCCGCAGCTGTAGGCTTAAAAGTTGATTTGCCGTTTTATTCGGGCAGATATGAAATATTTGAAATGAATGTTGCTGCTTTGTTGCAAGCAAAAGCACCTAATCCGTTTTGGATGAAAGGTAATGTGGGAGGTGATTACAATATCTTGAACGGGTTAGTAAAAGGCCATTGCAGTTTTGACTTTGAAATAGGGGAACAATGCATAATAGCATCTTCAAACCCTCTCGGAGGAATGCCGATTATAGCAGAACTGACACCCGATAGTGAAGAAACAGACCTAAGTGTATTTACGCCCCCTCAGGCAGTATTCAATATGCCTGTTAATGAAATATTTGAATTTCAAAACGAAAATAACGAAACAAAAAAATTTAAGATTAAACTTGAATATTTTACGATTAAAACAGCCGATAATCAATCAATAACGGGCAGCTTTACGTGGAATGATCGAAATGATGTTTTAATGTTTAAATCTAAAGACATACTTCCCGGAGAAACAGGAATTACGGCAAAAGTAAAAGTAAGTTTTCAAGAACTTATTAACGGAAGTTGGTACAGTGTCACTAAAAACGGATTACCTGTTTATGAAGAAAAAGAGATACAATTCATGACAGGAGAAGAACCGACAACCGTACCGCAAGAAAATGTTGCATACAGTTTTCCCGGTTATCGTGCATTTAATTATTATCAATCGGAAGCTGATGTAAATTACATAAATTTGGATATGGGACAACCCGGTTTGTTCAATGTATCGGAAGAATGGGTACAAAAAGCAAGGATAACCCCAATTGCAGGAGGAGAAGCCCAAATAATAGATTACAGTTACGATGGTGATAATACTCAAATCAATTTTAATCTTCCTGATAATTTTTCCAATAATCAAATTTACCGTTTTGAATTGGTTAATTTACCTGCGGATGCAGCCGGTGAGATTGACGAAAATATCTCTGAAAAGACAGAAAATGTTTCGGTAGGGTCAGGCGAACAGACTGTTGATGTTGAAATAAGCACAAAAGAAGCCGAAGGAAACCGTTCGGAATTGCAGGAAAAAATTATTTATTCCATGGAATTCAGAACCGGTAATTACAATACCTTTGAAGCAAAACTGGCAAATTTATATTACTCTGACGGTGTTACTTGGGAATTATATCCTTTGGTTCACAGTTTAACTGTTAATATTTCAGGAGAGCGTTTTGATAAATATGAAGTCTTGAATCTGCAAGAAGGAAAAATGATAAACTGTCAAATTTTGACACAAGAAACTCCGTGGTTTACAACACATATTGCTCCCTTAATTAATTTAAGTGATGCTGATTTGAATTTGATAGGTGCTGATGAATTTACTTTACCTTTTTTAAGCTCTTATATGTTTCAAAGCAGCGGAACAAGAAATTTAAGTGATGATGAAATTGAATCGGGAACGGTTTCCGATATAAATGCGATTTCAGGAATGAAGAATTATATTGCCAAGTACAGTCAGCAATATATGTACACTTTAAAGAACCTGATTGCAAATGAATTTGTAAACGGGCAAATTCCTGCAGGGCAATTACACGATTTGTATTTCTCAAATTTTACACCTATACAATACGGTGTTTATCCCGTAAATATAAGTTTTACTTTGCCGGGGCAAACAAATCCGAATTCAACCGTTAAACATAATATTAATTTTTTTGATTAATGTTTTAAAATATTAAAGAATACAGTAATTAAGGAAATGCAGATAAACCAATTCACATATAAAAAATTATTCCCGATTATTTTATTGTTAATCGCATTGTATTTTGTACCTTTTTCTTTGAAAGCACAAAACTCAAAGCTTTATATAACAGCCAGACCATTGCAAGATTCAATTCTTTTACGTTGGGCACCGGCAGACTTTAAAACATGGAAAACTGCAAATCAATACGGGTATAAATTGATAAGATATACTATTTCGCAAGACAGTACTTTTCTTACAGAACCGATTCGCAAAGAACTTGCAAGTAATATAAAACTTAAAAATATCAATACATGGGAAAGCCCGGTTCAAAGAAATAAATTTGCAGCGATTGCCGCTCAGGCAATATTCGGTCAAACCTTTGATGTCGATGCGGGTGACGGATTTAATCCCGAAAAAGTTTATACTAAAACAAGAGAGCAAAATCAACGATTCTCATTTGCCTTATTTGCGGCGGACATGTCTCCTGAAGTTGCCGCACTGAGCGGTTTGCGCTTTGCGGACACAACAGCGAAAAAAAATGAAAAGTACCTTTACAGAGTATTTATTGATTTTCCTGACAGCGTAAAACAAAGTTCGGATACGGCATTTATTCTCACCGGAATTTCGGAATATAAAACCTTACCTGCTCCGGTTGAATTTACAGCTGAATTTAACGACCGTCTTGCAAAATTGAGTTGGAATATTTTTGCTCAAAATAATATTTATATTTCATGGGAAATTGAACGATCAGATGATAATGGCAGACATTTTAAATTAATAACACCTGATCCGATAGTTCCTTTTTTTGAGGGAAATCATTCAAACGCTGAATATACCTTTAAGTACGATTCTCTGCCTCAAAACGGGAAAAACTATTTTTACAGGCTCAGAGGCATCAGCCCTTTCGGTGAAAAGGGAGCTTGGTCTGAGGAGATAAAAGGAAAAGGTGTCGAATCAATTAAAGCAGTTGCAAATATCAGCAATTATGAAACAGATCAAAAAAGCGTTACCATACATTGGACTTATCCGGAAGACAGTGAAACAGTGATTACCGGTTTTAAAGTATTACGATCAGATAAACATAATTCGGGTTTTAAAGACATATCCGGAAAGATAAATTCAAACAAACGAGTTTTTAAGGATAAAAAACCAATAGGAACCGCTTATTATAAAATAAAAGCATATAAAGACAATACGGCAAAATTATCCTATCCTTACCTTGTACAACTTACGGATAATACTCCGCCGCACAAACCAAAGGGTTTAACAGGGATCGTTGATACAACAGGCATTGTTAATCTGTCATGGCAAGACAATACGGATAACGATATATATGGTTACAGGGTTTTTCGTTCGGCTTCGGGGAATGATGAATTCTCGCAATTAACACATATACCGGTAAAAGAAGCTTTTTTTCAGGATTCAATCAATAAAAAAGACCTTAACAGTTCAGTTTTTTATAAGATTATCGCTGTTGACCTGAGACAAAACGAATCTGAATTTTCGAAAGTTTATGAATTGATTAAACCGGATGTAATACCTCCATCTATTCCCGTAATTACGGAAACTAAAGCAATTGAAAAAGGGATTTTTATAAAATGGATAAACAGCAGTAGCTCGGATGTTTTAAAATATGAAATATACAGAAGACTGAGTATTGATACAGCTTGGCAAAAAATTGGAGAATTGCCTGTTAAAAAAGGAAAGCAGGAAAGTTCATATACCGACTTTGAAAGTTCATCGGAACATATTGCACGTTATAAAATTATTGCAGTTGATAAAACCGAAAACCGTTCAGATGCTTCCGTTTCAATTGACATCAAAGGTCTTAAATCAAATCGGGGTAATAAACTGAAAAAAATATCACATAAAACAGTTCCTGAAAAAGGCATTGTGCTAATTGAATGGGATGCTCCGCAGCAAGATGTGAAGTATTATAAAATTTATAAAAAAATAAATTCCGGAAATTACACGGTTTATGAGACATTAGAAGGTAATGTGAACAGTTTTACGGACTATAAACTTAAAGTAGGAAATGAATATTATTATCGCATAAAAATCAACTACGAAAACGGAAAAATTTCCGGATTTTCGGATGAAATAAATGTTAAACTATAAAATTAATAAAAATGAAAAAGATTATTTTAGGAACAGCAATGGCTTTAATACTTCTATCGGCTTGCAAAAATGGTATCCTTTCTAAAAAGAGCACAGAAATCATTAATTTTGAGATAAGTCAAAACAGTGAAACGGTACCTGCAATAATCAGAATTGATTATTCAATTGAACAACAAAATGAATGTGCTGATTATTCATTAAAGTATAATGGTGCAGACAGTATAAGAAGTGCTATATATGATGAAAATAATCCGAATGCGATTGATGAAATGCTATATTATGAAAGCTCAGGAGAAACAGGGGATCAAGAAATGTGTACCTCAGGAGATGCTTTAACACTTAGATATGTATATGATTTACAATATCTAAATGCAGGTAATTATGAAATCAGTATAACACTGAACGGAGAAACAGAAACAAAAACATTTTCGCTTTCGGCTTCAAAAAACAATTAAGTAACCTTTTGATTATTACGCAAAACTTAATAAAGAGGAGAAAGAGAAATAAAATGGAAAATCATTATTGAGCAAAGAAGTGTAGATATAGAGAAATAATAACTTCACATGAAAAAATATATACATATATTATTAATTTTATTTAGTCAAAATATTTATTCTCAGGAATATTTCGTTAAATGTGAGATTGATTTTGATAAAGATAAAAGTGGTGTTTGTAGTTCTGACTATTTTTATTTCAATTGGGTAAGAATTATTTCCCCAATTAATTATACAAATAATACGAATTTTAGCTATTGCCCCGGGAACGATCCCTTTGTATACACATACACAGGGAATACTGCTCATTATAGTGGCGGCACTAACTGTGGAAGTATTTTAAAAAGCTACTCAGGAGATTATACGCAAGAAACAATAAAAACAGTGTATGTTAAAACAGATGCAAGCAATATTGCCTTAGTTTTTGATGCCGATGATTTTAATGGTTCAGGTATTAATCCCTTTGGATATGCATTGAAACATAATGTTACAACAGGTACTTCCGGATGGATTGAACAGTATGCAAAAAGAACTGTAGGTTTTTGCAAAAGAGAAGGTTGGATGAAATTCAGAGTCACAACCTACGGTGCTTCTGAAATCTCCGGTGTAAATGGTACTGGTACAGGAGGTACACATTGTATAAGCAGCATTAATGATAATATCAGCTTAAATTTATCGGCAGTCAATCCCGGAAGTTCAGCCTTGTATTTAAGAGTATATACAGCAAGTAATACGCTGATTAAAGAAAAATACATCGGCTCATATTCTGAGACAAAGTCTGTAAGATTCAGTGATTTAAACTTGCAAAATCACTGGGGTGAGGATGTTTATTTTCAAATAAGATCAAGTTTGGGCGGACAAAATATTCTGTCTGAAAAAGTGGGAGCAATATTTTTCAGACAAATACCCGAACCCACAATAAATGTTCGTCAAAGAGCCTGCGAACCATATGTGCTGTTTGATATGACATTAGATTCCGAAACAATCAATGACATTGATAATTATGAATTCAGAATTTGTAAAGAAGGAGATGAAAGTTCATCAAATGTATATGAATTAGACCAATACGGAAGTATAAACGGAAATACAATTACATTAAATGCAGTTGATTTTCAACCGGAAGATAATACAAATTATATTATTCAAATATATCAAGATGTACACGGAAGCTCACCACCGAATATGGCAGATATAAGCTGTGCCAGAGATATGCTTGTTTCGCTCGGTGATACACCTGAACAAATAGTATTCACAAATACATTAACCGAATATACATTCACCGATTATCAAAACATTACTCATACCTATCATATTACAAGGAACGGTTTAAGTAACGGAGAAACTACTTTATCTTTAACGGAATTAAATGATGTAAGGCTGGATCGATTCCAAGTCAGAATAAATGATAACCCTTTCTGGCAGACAATTAATGTTCAGCCCTACGACCCGGGTGTATATTTATATCAAAATTTAGATACCGGGCTTTATCATTTACGTGCCGTAGATTCTGACGGCTGTTTTTCAGCAGAAGTAAGCGACTTTGAAATTATTGAACCCGATCCTTTAATTATTGATTCTGTCAGATCAACACTTGTATCTTGCCATGAAAACAATACCGGAACAGGCAGTCATTCCGATGCTATGATAAACACATTTTGGAACGGCGGTATCGGAACATATAATGTGTCTGTAAAAAATACTGCATCAGAAATTGTTTACGAGGAAGATAGTATAAATACCTACGACAAACAAACACTAAATAATCTTCCGGTTGGAACATATTTGATTAATGTATCCGATAATTACGGTTCTGAAGCAATAGATAAATTTACAGTAGAATCCAATCCTGAAATGATATTGTCCGGTGTTGCAACAGATTACCGTTGTAACGGTGACGGAAACGGAACGATAGAATTATCCGTTGAAAACAAAACAACGGAATATGTTGATTTTTATTTGACCGACCAAGCTGTCATACATACAAATGAAGATACAACTTTTTATAATTTTTTGGATATAGGAAATTATACGGCAAGTGTAATAAACACAAAGGGATGTGAAGATATTGTAACCGGTTTGGTAATTGATCAACCGAATGTATTGGAATTAACCGGAACAACAACTCATCCGATATGTTACGATTCATACGAGGGAAGTGTTATTACAAATACTGACGGCGGTAACGGAAACTATCAATATCTTTGGTCAAACGGAGAAACAACTCCTGATATTTTTAACTTAAATAACGGAAGCTATACGGTAACGGTTACCGACTCCAAAGATTGCAGCAATCAGAAAACTTTTGAGATAACTCCGCCTGCTGCACCGACAGCCGGTTGGGACGAAACATCGGCAATTCTTTGCACGGGTAACACTCTGACCCTTGACGGCGGTGATTTTGTATTATACGAATGGCAAAAAGACGGTAATATTATTTCAAGTAAACGAATTTTAACATTAAGCGAAACAGGAACATACACGCTTACCCTAACAAATGATTTAGGATGTATCAGTACGGATACGTTTGAACTTGAAGTGTCCGACCATACGCTTGATGCCGTCCTGCTTCTGCAAGACAGTGCCGGTGTAAATGAATTAACGGAAGTTATTGACGTAACTTGGCCGATACCCGACAGTGTTAATTGGGTTTTTGATAAACCGGTAGTTTTAGATGAAACCGGCAGTTGGTATCAACAATTTCTTTCCGAAGATGAAGGAATTATTACCGTTACCCTTAGAGCATGGTCGGACGGTTGCTTTAGTGACTCGTCAAAAACAATCACCATATTTAACAATAATGACAGACAAGAAAAACAAATATCCGAAGAATCACCCTTAATTCTCGGCTTTAAAGTATATCCGAATCCGAATAATGGTGATTTCAGACTTGCCGTAAAATTAAGCCGACAAGCCGATATAGAATTAAAAGTATTCAGCTTGGTTAAAGGTTCTGTAATTCACGATAAAATTCATAAAGGTCTTGATAAATACGTAATTCCATACAATATGAACAATTTAATGAAGGGAGCATACATCATTATTCTGACGGCAGAACATGAACGTCAAAGTTTAAAATTCATAGTTAAGTAGAAAGGCATAAGTTAAAAGCTATGGCACAGAGTTACACAGAGTACCCACAGAGGAACACAGAGAAAAAACTCAGTAAAACTCAGTGAATATCAGTGAAACTCTGTGGAATAACCAAATAAGAAATGATATTTATTTTAAAATACATAAAAACAAAACATTTAATCCTATTGACCTTCCTCTTCGGGTATAGTAATAATCTGTTGTCACAAACAGTAGCAATAGATCAATTAAAAAATAAGCAAGCCCTGACATTGAACGGCTTTATATCAAGCAATCAAGTTTTAAATTATCTTCCTGCCGATACAGGAAGTGTTATAAATTATAACGCTTATTATTCAGGCAGCTTGAATTTCAATATATACGGTATAAATGCCCCTGTAAGTTTTATGTACACGAACAGGAAAGCAAACTATCCGCTGCCCTTTAATCAATTTAGCGTACACCCTTCTTACAAATGGGTTCGCACGCACATCGGATATGCAAATATGACTTTCAGTCCTTACACCTTAAGCGGACATTTATTTTTCGGAGGCGGTGTTGAGATTGATCCGCCCGGAATATTTAAAGTCAGTGCTTTATACGGACGATTTAAAAAAGCAGTTGAATATAATTCATCCGATTTGCAAGCAATCCCGTCGTATAGAAGAATGGGTTACGGCATAAAAGTCGGTGTTGAGAATAACGGGGATGCAGCCGATCTTTCTTATTTAAAAATTAAGGATATTTTAAGTTCCTTACTTACAGCAGAAGACAGTATTAGAACACGACCGGAAGAAAACGCTGTTATGTCAGTTTCTTTTAAAAAATTGTTGTTTAAAAACCTTCAATTTTCAGGAGAATTTGCCGGCAGTATGCTTACAACGGATATGTTTACTGAAGAAGATCAGGAAAAAAGCAGTTTTTTGAACCCTTTAGCTTGGTTTATGCCCGTCAGAACAACAACCATTAACCGAAAAGCCTTAAAAGCAAATGTAAATTATCAGCGAAACAAATATTCAATCGGTGCGGGATACGAAAGAGTTGATCCCGATTACAGAACTTTGGGAGCATATTATTTCAATAATAATTTAGAAAACATGACACTTAAATTTTCTTTAAGCCTCTTAAAAGGAAAATTAAATTTAAGCGGAAATACCGGTTTACAGCGTGATAACCTTGATGGCAGCAAAATGAATAACAGCACACGATTTGTAGGCTCAGGAAATATCAATATTGTTCCCGGTGAAAAACTGAATATCAATACCTCTTATTCAAATTTTTCAAGTTATACAAACGTCCGCTCAACTTTTGATTATATTAACAGTATTGACCCGTATGAAAATTGGGATACACTTAATTACAGGCAAATTTCACAAAGTTTTAATTCAAACCTAAGTTACCGTATAAGCAACAGTGATAAATCAAATCAATCCGTAAGTTTTAATATGATGATTCAAAATTCGGATGAATTACAAGGAAATGAGCAAGCAGGAACATCTGCATTTTATAATGCCGGAGCTGCTTATATTGTTTCTTTGAAACCCTACGATTTGAATATTTCAACAAATATGAACTATAATTATAATAAAGTTACTGATAACGAAAGCAATACTTGGGGGCCGAATGTCAATCTTTCAAAATTGTTCTTAAACAGAAGCTTAAAAACAAATTTAAGTTTAGGATATAATACTTCTGAAACAAATAATATTAAAACCGGAGAGACATGGAATACAAGATGCGGTATATCTTATAATCTGAAAAAGAAACACAATTTTAATCTTAATGTTTTGTATCAGTTCAGAAAAAATGCTCAAACAGAAAGTTCAAAAAATAAAATAAGTACACTTACATGTTCTTACGTTTATAATTTTCAAATTATTAAACAAAAAGAAAAGATAAAAGATGAAGAATTATAACACAGAGATACACAGAGAAGCCACGGAGAAACACAGAGAAAAAACCTCTGCGAAACTCTGTGTAATAACTCAGTAGAGAAACAAAAAAATGACAGACAACGAAATAACAAAAAAAATAATAGGAAGTGCCATTGAAATTCACCGTCAACTTGGACCCGGACTTCTTGAATCTGCCTATCAAGAATGTTTGTATTATGAGTTAAAACAAGCCGGTTTAAAAGTTGAAAAAGAAAAACCCATGCCCGTTGTTTATAAAGAAGTTAAGTTAAATCACGGATACAGAATAGATTTATTGGTCGAAAACAGGATTGTTATTGAATTAAAAACCGTAGAAGCATTTACGGATGTTCACACAGCACAAGTACTGACATATATGAAGCTCGGAAATTATAAACTCGGGTTATTGATTAATTTTCATGTATCATTATTAAAAAACGGAATAAAAAGATTTATTAATTGAAACTAATAAAAATATAACACAGAGTTGCACAGAGAAAAAAGTTATAAAAACTCCGTGATGCTCTGTGAATCTTCTGAGTAACTCTGTGTAATAACAAAAAAAATGACAAAAATTCTAAAAAATACACTTGCGATATTATTAACCGTTTTATTCACTGCAAACACTAATAAACTCTCAGCCCAAGTCGGAAAACCCGTTACGGTTATTGTATCGTTAACACCGCCTTATACACCCTTTTTGAATGAATATGCTTCTTTCGGGGTAAACAAACTACAAGTTACCCTTATTGCCAACGACAGCAGAATGCAAAACTATCCCGTAAAACTGCAAATGTTCATTCAGCGTTACGGCACGGGTATTATTATGCAAACAGCGGAATATGCAGCCATCCCTCCGATATACCTCACAGGTGGAACTTCTGAAATTCTTGACGGAGCAAGCCTTTCTCAATATTTTTCAGCACAAAATAATGTTTTCAACGGTTTTGATCAGTCACAATATATTCAAACAGGACGAATCCCTGACGGACAATACCGCATCGGGTTTCGTGTAACGGATGCCAGACGCAGCGATGTTATTTTATCCGAAACCGTTTATTCTCAACCCGGCTGGTTTTTATTAAACGATCCGCCGCAATTAAACCTGCCTTTAAACGGTGCAGCCGAAGAAGTACAAAATATACAACATGTAAAGTTAGAATGGTTTCCCCGACATCTCGGATCTTTAAATTCGGCTTTTGCCGTAAATTACCAAACAGAGCTTTATGCACTCAGAGTACCCGGCACCAATCCCGCAACGGTTGTTGCTTCCTTACCGCCTGATTATATCGGTGTAACCGGACAAAATTTGTTTTTTCTTAGTCAAAATGAATATTTACTTGAACCCGGCGTTGAATACGCTTGGCGAGTAAAAGCCTATGCCGACGACGGGTTGACCCTGTTCCAAAATAACGGTTATTCCGAAGTACGAACATTTGTGTACGGCAGCCTATGCCCGGAAGTTGAAAATACAGATGTCGATATTCTCGGAACGGAAGAAGTTGAATTTTCTTGGGATACTGACCCCAAACATACCGCTTGGCAAATTCAATTAAGGAAAGAGAACAGTGAAGATGATTGGTACACACAACAAACAACTACCGTCCCTTTCAATATTCAAAACATCCTCTCGGAAGGAACGGCTTATGAATATCAAGTAAAATCTTTGTGTAATTTTAACGAAAGCGATTACAGTCCGCTGAAAACATTTTCAACCGAAGTGTTTGAACTGCCTGAAAATTTTGAATGCGGAGCAGGAGATACGGTTGAGATTACAAACTTTACGCCTAAATTAAGCATTTTTATCGGTGAAATAATCTATAACGGTGAATTCCCTGTAAGAATTACGGAAATCAGCGGTTCAAACGGTATATTTTCCGGCAAGGGACGTATGCGTATTCCCATGTTAGCAAACGTACAGGTGAATATGCAGTTTGAAAACATAAAAGTTAATGAACTGAATCAGGTCTATGAGGGTGAAATGGTATCGGTTTATAATCCCGACAGTCCGTTTTTTATTGAAGACATTACCGATTACCTTGCCGAAGGCGATCAAGTCGGAAACATTATAACAGGACAAGATTCTGCAGCAATTACATTGGGCTATCCTATTGATGAAAATACAACAATTATTATAAACGGAGACGGCACGATTACCATAGACGGAAGCACAATAACCATTGACGACCTTGCTAGCGGAACTACCATTGAAGATTCAGAAGGTACTCTTTATGCTGTCGATGAAAACGGCAATATAACTGAAATCGGCACTTCGGGGGGAGCAGTTTCACCCGAAGATTATAACAACACCGCAAGCCTCTATGATCAATTAGACAGTACAATAACTGTTGTGTTTGAAAACAACGGAACTTGGGCATTTGACAATCGGAATCCAGATTATGCAGATTCCCCTTTCGATAATGAATATCAATTGCTCGGTGATTATGACGTGCCGTGGAAATTCATTCCGCTTGGGAAATCCGATAAAATAAAAGCCCGTGTTACAAAAGGAGATATAGAAGACCCGAATAAAGTAAAATTTTTAACACCTGCCGGAACGGAATTCTTTGCCGAATACAACAACGGCTGGTATGAGCTGGAAGCAACAGGCGGAAAAACCGGAGACGGTGTCGAAATATATGCAATTTACATGCCCGACGACAGCACAAAACGTTCACTCGGTAAGATACGGATCGCTTCCTATCCTAAAAAGGAAATGACAGTAAGCTGCATTCCGGTAGGTAATTTTAGTATAGACGGAAAAATTTCCGAAGAACTGCTGAACCAAATCTATGCACCCTATTATATTCATTGGACGGTAACAACGGATGAACCCTTTACGGAGACTTCTTGGGATACGGGAGACGAAGGATTGCAGGCAAGCGGCAGCGGATTTTGGTCGGAATATACCGATGAAATGCAGGCTTTAAGAGATGCTTATACAGAACAACGCGGTATTGATAAAGAATCCCTTTACCTGTTCTTTTTTGAAAACGGCAACAGCGATGAAAATCAACTTTCGGGTGATATGCCGTTAAAAAGCCGTTTTGGTTTTATCTTTAATGCCGGGAGCGAAAGCAGCGATAAAATTACAAAAACCGCAGCCCATGAATTAGGACACGGAGCCTTCCAATTAAAACATACATTCAACAGTAAATACGACATAGACAAGTACAAAACCCAAAACCTCATGGATTACAACGGCGGTATTGAGCTTGTAAAATACCAATGGGATGTTATTCATGATCCGCAAAATAAATTGTTTAATTGGGCTCAGGATGAGGAAGAGGGAGAGCATGCAATAGTTATCAATATTGAAGGTTTAAATGATTTTAAGAACGAACCTGACGGAACTTTTACCTTTATTTCAAGAGCCGGTTTACCTATAACTGTACCCGGTGATATTACCGAAGTTGTTTTCAGTACGGGAGATTCAAATACATGTGATAATGATGAAAAAACACCTTTTAGGATTTTACCGTTCGGAACACTTTCTAGTTTTAAGTGGGATGAAAAAAATTATAGAGCAAAATGGGATTGTGTACAAAACATGTTTGTAGGTTATGCAACTACAGCAAATGAAAAATATTTTGATACATTGACAAATATTACAAGAGACAGTGCAATAGTCGGTTTTCCTGCTGTAAATTCCGGGAATATTATTTATAAAGTAGGTAAAATAAGCGTTACTCCGGAAACCGGAGGAGAAACTTACAGGGCTGCCGGAACTTATGAAGCATTTGACTTCTTAGCAGACAGAATCTCAGATATAACAAAAATAAATGAAATATATGCCGAGTTTAAGCCTGCATACGATGTTGATGTTAAGCAATTTATTTTAGATCATATTAACCAAAATACATTAAATGGTTTTTATGGTAATAATGCCTATGTATTTATCCATGCAACCCAACTTCAAAAATATGAAATATTAAAAGGTTGCTTTAAAAATGGTATTCCGGGAAGAATGCTGCAATTTATCACAAAAAATGTGAGTTATTATACTCCTGCCGGAATGAACCCGGGTACTTATGAAACACATGAAGTTCCTGCTTTTTCAGATTCTTATGAACCGAAAACAGCTGATGATTTACTTTTGGTTAACCACTGGAAAGATTTTGATGTTAATTATTATCCTGTAATATCTAATGCTCTTGAAAATTTTAATATACCTTCTGATGCTACAAAAGAAGATGTATATAACTTAGTAAAACCCTTATTGGGAGATGATATTATTACAGATAATTGGAATTGTTTTTTTGAAAAATATACAGTAGATGAAAAAATAGCAATAATTAACAAATTAATTGAAGGAAATTCAATTTTAGATCGTTCAGAAGAATCAATAGTTAATCTAATTGCGACTATAAATAATCCTGATTCTATACAATTATTTATAGCTAAATTAAAAGGGGTAAATAATAATTATTCATTATTTACAAGTATCTGGGATGAACTTGATCAGCCCGAACGAATTCAATTTTCATTTTTGTTAACCGGTTGGATTAACTCAAGCAGAACTGAAAGTAATGAAGACCTAACAAATGCTTATGTGAATGATTATTATAATTATATCAATAATAATTATTTTGGTGATTATGATTACGCTGTAACAAATGTATTTACATTATATAACACAAATTTCATAGAAAGTTTTCAAAATAGAATAGGTGCTGATATAGATGGGAATAATATTGAATTAGAAGAAGAATACTCAGACTTATTAAATATTTATCCCCGTTTAAGGAGATTTACAGGTGCTCCTTTTGATGATGTTGTGATTTTGATTCAAGAGGATTTTCCGGAATATGGTTTTGAAGCCGGGCAACAAATTACAGTACCTGCAATTTTGCTCTATAACATAAGTAATAATATTAATATCGAACATAGGTTAGCCGGAATCAGAGTATTATTTAATGCTCTTGCAATAGCTACTGCTCCTGTTACAGCCGGAGGATCAACAGCACTGTTATATATTGAAATTTTTGCTGCATCAATAGATATCGCAATTACCGTAAACAGAAGTGATTTTGAAAATGAATTCGGAGTAGAAGCTGCACAATTCTGGGACGCCACTTACGGCTTGTACAGACTCTATATACTCGGAAGAGGATTTGGCCTGTTTAATTTTACGACAACTAATGTAAACGGGCTAACAAGAATTACAGATTTCCAATTATTTACAAATAAAGTTGAACAAGCAGCAACAAGTGTAATACAGCACGGGAATAATGCAGAAAAATTGGATTTCCTCAAAGAGATAAATAAATTATTAAATGCTCTGGACAATGTTAATATCAGAGAACTTGCCAAAGCAAGCCAAATGAGAGATATAGTAATGGGATTTAGGACGAAAGTGCTCCGTTCATTTGGAACTACTGCTGATATAATTGTTGATAACGGAAGTTTAGTTTATAAACAGGCAAACGGAAGTCAGTTAGGCTTGGCAAAAATTGATTTTATTAATAATGTTCCTACCCTAACGCAAAATATAAGATGGTTACCGACTAATGCGAATCCTCCGATAATTGTCGAAAATGTTATTACAAAATTTGGACAAATCGGATATCTTGAAAACAGTATTCAAAAAATAGGAGATATTGAAGTAGTGTCTGCAAGTAGTCAGCAGTATCTGCGATTGGCTAATGGGGTGGGGAAGTTTACAATTAAGCAAATAGATGACTTTGTTCTAATTGCTACTCAACAAAATAATAAACTTAAGGTTATGCTCGGTAAATTTGATAACGGTGCTTCAACTGGATATGTATCTAGAGCGGGATCATCTCATACATATTTTGATATGGGTAATAAATGGGATGAAGCTTTACAAATGGTTGGAGGAGATTTAGATGAAATGTGGCGAATTAATAAAAAGTTTATTGATGAACAAAAAGCACTTGGTAAGGAATTCTTTCTTTCACACAATCCTTTGAATGCTGATGGATTTTATAAAAGAGAAATAGATTATCTAACACAAGAACTAAACGGTCAAATTATACAAGTAAATAATAATACATGGAAAATACTGTGGTAAATAACTTATTAGATAATAGATTTGCTGTAACTTACCTTCAGGCAAATGAAATTATCGATAGTTTTTGGGATAATTTAAAAATTAGTGCTAAGAAAGTACGCGCAGAATCTAAAGGTATGTCATTTACAATAGTTTATAGAGTATTTAACTATGGACAAATAGTCATATATAGTGAAAGGGGATATATGAAATATGATTTAAAAATGAAAGAAAAAGAAGTTGATCTACTAAAATATGAACCCTTGTTAAAGAATATTCAAGTTACAAGTAAAAAAAACATAATTTTTCTTTTGTCTACAATAGTTAATTATATTAAAGATTTAAAAACAGACAATACCACTACCTAAAGCATAGCCACATTTTTGTTAAAAAACTCTTTAAATTTCTTTTTGGTAAGCACAAAATGAAAATAACAACCCACATAAAATCAATAATCCTTCTCCTCCTCACCATCTTATTAGGAGCCCATCCCACCCACGCCAAAACGGAGGTAATACTAACCCAAAAGCAAGTGGTATTTACAGTAATGCAAAACCAAAATATAAGCCCGCTAAAAAAAGTTGTACAACCCAATGTTGGTTTTCTTAAAGAAAAAAGTAAGTTTATAGCTGTACAGGGTAGTTCTACTCAAAACACCTGTAATTATACTGAACGCAGCAGTGGGGTGTTGGCTGAGGGGGTGGGTGTTTTTAAAGTTGATAATGCTTTGAAATTAGCAGATGAAGCTGCAGGTCTTTTAGTTAATGGGAAATATTTAAAAAATCCAACAGCTAAAAATGTAACAGAATTGATTAAAAAACCCTTCAGGTACAATGAAATTAAGTCAAAGTTCAGGTAGTATTCTCAATGGAAAATATATGTATGTTATAGATGAGGCTGATAATATTATAATTGGTACAAGAGCAAATGGAATATCACCTTTTAATGGCAAAGCTCCACATCCAACACTTATTGGGGGAGCTAATCCAACTGTGAAAACAGCAGGTATAATAGAGTTTAGAGGGGGGAAAATATACCCTCTTAATGATCTAAAAAATACTGTTTATGAAGTAGGTGATGTTATTAGTTGGAACGCAAATACAGATATAACCAATTATTCAACAACACAAATAATAGGAGTTGAAGATTCTGAGGATTTATCCCCTTGGGTAGGGGCTTTTGCAGCTTTATCTTTGCGTCATTTTTTTAATGGTGAAGTAATAAAAAATAATGCAGACACTCTAGAAATTGAAGTTGACAAAATTGTGTTAAGAATTATTGACGGTTTCAATTTTATAAATGATGGTAATAACGACCAAAGATTAGGAACTTGGGAGCATAATATTTTCTCGCCTGTTAAACCCAAAATAGAACTATTCGGGGGCATAAGAAATAATAATCTTAACGATTTTTATAACAACTACGGCTTAGGTTTAGACTTTTCAATAACCTTTGCCTATAATTTTCATCTTATTTTCAACAAAATTATATATCTGAAACAAAATAACTCCATTATTTATAAAAAGGAATAACAGTGAAAAAAATACAGGCAAATATTATAAGACACAACTTTTTTTTGTTAATAATCTTATTTCATGCAATAACAATAATTCCCTATTTATATGTTTATCAACAATATGGTCACTCAGGAATACTGTCCTCTTTTAATGAATTAAGATTTTTTATTCTTTCTTTATCTGCTTCATTTATTTACCTGCAATATCTTGGAAAATTAAGGAAAAATAAATTTCAAAGATATTATCAATTAGCTATTGTATATATTTTTTTCTTTTTAATACAGAACACGATATTGCTAACGTCTGCAATTAAGATTTTTGATGAGCATCCTAATGTATATAAAACCTACTTTTACTTTGCCCAATTTTTTGTACTGGTATTTCCTTGTGTAATGATTTATCAAAAGAATTTTTATCTTAAACAAATAGACAGTATAATTAACTTTATTACAAAATCATACTTGTATATAATATTATTTTCTGCGTCGTTTTTTTTAAAGGAAATCTTTTTATATCAAATATTTTACCTGTCATATTTATTTATTCCGATTTTTTTGAACTATAGGCAAAAAACAAAGTATAAGAAACTTTTTATTGTTTTGTTTATTATCAGTATTTTAATAGCTGTTTTTTCTTTCTATCTTTATTATTTTACTTTTACATATAACCGGGGAACTTTTATAAGGATTTTATTTTAAATTTCTTTAAAAAAGTAAAAATATGGATTAAAAAACATACAAAAAAATGATAAAAATTAAACTTATAACAATTACTATTCTTAGTATATTTTACGGCATGATGAATACTCAAAAAAACCCGCCTAAAAGCATTGAATTAATTAATTACTATTTAGACAGTGTTTCGTATGATTATTTAATAAGTTTTGACTATGAAAACCCAGTTGTTTTGCCCGACAGTACTAAAGATAAAGTAATAGCTGTGTTAAATGGATATATACCACCTCAAAAAATTAAAGAAGTTACTCATATTTCAGATGATGTAATGAAAAGGATTGAAAAAAGGTGTAAAGGTATTTGCAAAAATGATTCTATATGTTTTGTTAAAGCAAAAGATTCTATAATAAACAGGATGACAAACAGAGCATTATATATACTCAAGAATAAATTATTTCCGAAAAATTTTCTTTTGGCTGTGGGTGCTTGGGAAGTGAAAGATGCAGAACCAATTTTGTTAAAAAACATTGACAATCTGCTATACCCTAAAGAAGAAACATTATTGGCCTTGGCAAAATTGGGCAATGACAGTATCAAAGAAATAATAATGGATAAATACACTATAAGGTATGTTATAAATAATACAGAATTTAAAAACAATGACCCCGAATTAATATATAATAGTAATAATCGTGATCTTGTATATGATTTTTTCAGAGCAGGGATGTACCTGTATATTCCGGAGTAAACTGACCACCTATTCCGGAGTATGTTGACCACCCATTCCGGAGCAAAGTGACCACCTGTTTCGCAGACGATTCCGGAGCAAGTTGACCGGTCAAGAAATATGATTACCTCCGGTGAGCACTTCGTGGTTCCGGAGTAAGTTGACCACCCTAAAAGTGATTAATTTACGATAAAAAAAGTTTAGGCAACTCTTACAATTGGTTTGCTTTGCAATTTTAACACAAATTGCAAGATGGCAGCAAAACCTACAAGTATGAGTATCATCAAACAAATCATTCGTCTGAAAGAACAAGACGAACCCATTTTAAAGATTGCACGCAGCACCGGAACTTCAAAGAATACGGTAAAAAAGTATCTTCGATTTATCCGAGACAACAAGCTGATTTCGGAAGATATTCTGCAAATGCCGGATTATGAAGCAGAAAAACTGTTTTATCAGCCGAAAGAAAAACGACTTGCCCGTTATGACGATTTAGAAAAAATGTTCCCTTATTTTCAAAAGGAACTTAAACGAACAGGCGTCACCCGTGTGCTTCTTTGGGGCGAGTATCTGCAAAAGCATCCGAACGGTTACGGTTATTCACAGTTTTGTGAACATCTTTACCGTTGGCAGAAAACAAGCAAGGCAGTGATGCATTTTGAGCATGAACCGGGCGATAAACTGTTTATAGATTATGCCGGAAAGAAACTGTATGTCACCGACCGTAAAACAGGCGAAATCCGCCCTGTTGAAGTTTATGTATCCGTTTTGGGATATAGTCAGATGACTTATGTTGAAGCCGCGGAATCACAGAAGAAAGAAGATTTTATAGCATCTACTCAAAATGCCCTTCATTTTTTCGGCGGTGTTCCCAAAGTTTTAATTCCGGATAATTTAAAATCTGCCGTTACAAAAGCGAATAAGTATGAAGCAGATTTGAACCAAAGTTTTGCCGATTTTGCCAATCATTATAATACGGCAGTTCTTCCGACAAGAAGTTTAAAACCGAGAGACAAGGCATTGGTTGAAAAACATGTGAGCATCATTTACAACAGAATTTATGCCCCTTTACGTAATGAAATCTTCTTCTCATTAGAAGAACTAAACGAAGCCATAGCGAAACTTTCGGATAAGCATAACAACATGCATTTTCAGCAAGAAAAGATCAGCAGGAAAGAGAAGTTTGAGCAAACGGAAAAAAGCAAATTACAGCCCTTATCATCAGAACGCTTTGAAATCAAATATTACAAATATGCAACAGTAATGAAAAACTGTCATATACAAGTTCGTGAAGACAAGCATTATTACAGCGTTCCGCATCGGTATATCGGTAAAAAGGTAAAACTGATGTATTCGGCATCAAATGTGTCTGTTTTTTATAAACATGAACGCATTGCATTACATCGCAGGAATTTACGAAATTTTGCCTATTCAACAATTAAAGAACACTTGCCTTCATCACATCAATTTGTTGCCGATTGGAATCCTGCAAAATTTACCGCTTGGGCAGCAAATATATCACCCAAAGTTGAAGCGTATATTAAGAAAATTATTGAATCAAAAGTATATCCGGAACAGGCTTACAGAAGTTGTGTCGGCATACTTTCTTTTGCCCGAAAAACAAGTAATGAACGCTTGATAAAAGCCGTAGAAAGGGCAAGTCATTACGGTGTATATAATTATAAAACCATCAAAAATATTATTGAAGGGAAACTGGATACACTCACGGAACCGGAAGAATCCGATTCACAACAAAAGCTTCCTCCTCATGATAACGTCAGAGGAGCAGAGAACTACAAATAACTTATGTATTTAATTAATTATTAACAGTTTAAATTTATTACAATGAATGAAATCACATTAAACAAAATGACAAAAATGAAAATGTTCGGAATGGAAAACTCTTTCCGAACAATGATTGAGACCGGTAAGAACCACAGTCTCACAAATGATGAACTTATGAGTATGCTCATCCAATCGGAATGGGAAGACAGAGAAAACAGAAAAATAAATCGTTACTTGAAAGCAGCACGGTTCAGATACAATGCAAGTGTTGAAGAAATTGATTTTTCATCACAAAGGAATTTGGATAAAAATAAGATTTTACGTTTTGCCGATTGCAGTTTTATCGAACGAAAAGAGAACATTTTAATAACCGGATCTACCGGTGTCGGAAAAAGTTATATTGCAACAGCTTTGGGGCATCAGGCTTGTTTAAAAGGATACAGAGTTTTATACTATAATACTCAAAAACTCTTTCCTCGCCTGAAAATGCTCAAAGCAGACGGCACATACATTAACGAAATTAACAAAATAGAAAAACACGATTTATTAATTTTAGATGACTTCGGTTTACAAAAATTCGACAGTTACTCTCGTATGGCACTTTTGGAAATTATGGAAGACAGACACGGAGAAAAATCAACAATTATAAGTTCACAACTTCCGGTTGATAAATGGTATGAAATAATCGGAGAAAACACAATTGCTGATGCTGTTTTAGACAGAATGATACATACGGCACACAGAATAAATCTCAAAGGAGAATCTATGCGAAAAGAACTAAACCACTATGGATTGAAAATCCATAGGTTCGAAAAAAAGAAAAATGAAATTTTTCATTCCAATATCCACTTACCATTCTGCGAAGTTGGTTTATCACGATGATGTTCCAAGTACTCTTGAACCATTTCATCTGTTATATTGCCTGTACTCCAAACACCATAACCTATTGCCCAAAAGTGACGACCCCAATAGCGTTTTTTCAATTCAGGAAACTCAATCTGTAACA
>JAJRUH010000085.1 GCA_024277895.1 Bacteroidota bacterium
AAATTGTTAATAACTTTTACAAAATTTGCTTGTTTTAATCATAGAATACTGAAAAGCTCACAGGTGCATTAGATTTCAAGTCTTTCGTTTGAAGTCGTATATAAATACTCCGAAATAAGATAAATTTGAAAGATGATGTGCCTGTGGGCAGCTAAAATATTTTACACAACAAGTGCAAGGAAATAGGGTGAAATGAATTAAAAACTTTGCACTTGTACATGTAAATAGTCTTGTAAGTAGCTTAAACACAAACATGTTATCGTTTTCAGCACGCCCTAGTTAAATTTACTGTAATTCTTTTGACTCAATATAATTTGTTACAATCCTATTATAATTATCGGATAATAAGTGTATTATCCTGTTATTTGCTGAAAAGGAACAGGAATCAATTTGCTTTATAGGAAGAACAGCAATTGATGTTCCGGTTATAAATGCGGCTTCGTATTCCGTAATATCCGAAAGTTTAATATTACAATTTGTAATTTTAATATTTTCATTTTCGCAAATTTCCGAAATATAACTTCCTGTAATTCCGGATAATACATTCTCGGAAAACGAAGTATAAATAACGGCATCTTTAACAAAAAAAATATTTGATTTTCCGCATTCGCTTATAATATGTTTTTTATTGTACAGCAAAACTTCAAAAATATTATTTTCTTCAATCATTTTATTAATGTATGTTCTTAGTCCATAGTTAATTACTTTTGCATTCGGGTTTTCTCTTTTTGCTTGTATCGAAATAATTTTTACTCCGTTTTTATAGTAATCCTCTGTTGTCATTATCGGTTTTAAGAAAAAACAAATCAATTTATTCTCGGATTTATGAAATCTGACTGCAAATTTTAATCTGCCCTCATTAATAGTGTTAATTTGAATCAATTTGTTAACTGCTTCTTTAATTTCCTCTTCTTTAAACGGAATTTCCGTATTTATAAGTTTGGCGGATTGATATAATCGTCTTAAATGATCTTCGAAAAATAAAGGAATGCCTCCGATTATTTTTACAACTTCATAAACAGAAAAACCGATTTCAAGTTCTTTTATATCAAAATTTTCGGTTTCAATAATATCATTCCCGGATATAAAATATTTTGCCTTTTTATACATTATACAGATTAAAATTTCTTGCAAAATTAAACTTTTCGGGCTATTCTGTATAAAATTTTTATCTCATAAAATAATAATGTATAATTGCAGTTAAATAAGCATTATGATGTGTTAAAATATTTTCTCAATGAAGTTATATACAAATTCAGTTGTAAAAAAATACGGTAAAAGAACGGTTGTTAAAGGTATTTCGTTAGAAGTTAATAAAGGCGAAGTTGTTGGTCTTTTGGGTCCTAACGGTGCCGGAAAAACAACAACTTTTTATATTATTGTCGGATTTATTAAACCTTTTTCAGGGAAAGTATTTTTAGATAATCTGGATATTACTAACTTACCGATGTATAAACGAGCAAAAATGGGAATTGGTTATTTGCCGCAAGAAGCATCGGTATTTCGGAAATTAAGCGTAGAAGACAATATTTTGAGTGTTCTTGAAATGACTAATCTTTCACGTAAAGAACAAAAAATAAAAACCGAAAAACTTCTGGAAGAATTTGGTCTTAACCGGATTCGAAAAAGTAAAGGAATTCAATTGTCGGGAGGAGAAAGAAGACGAACTGAAATCGCTCGTGCCTTGGCAATTGACCCTGCTTTTATTTTATTAGATGAACCTTTTGCCGGTGTTGACCCCATTGCCGTTGAAGATATTCAGGGAATTGTTACTAAATTGAAAGAAAAAGATATCGGAGTGTTAATAACGGATCATAATGTTCATGAAACATTAAAAATTACTAATCGTGCTTATTTGTTGTATGAAGGAAGAATTCTTGAATCCGGATCTGCCGAGTATTTAGCAAACAATGAAGAAGTAAAAGAAAAATATCTCGGGAAAAACTTCGAATTGAGATAAATTTCATAAATCTTATTCTTTTTTTATTATCACAGATAAAAGTTCTACTTTTGAGTTCCTAAAAAAGTAAATAATAAAGTATGAGAAGACTACTTTACTTTACAGTATTTTTACTAATAATTTCAGAAATTATGACTACAACTTCGTGCCGAACGAATGATACTATACATGCTCCTGTTGCTGAAAAAATAAGCAAGAAACTTATAAATTTCGGTAATACTCGAATTGATAATTATTATTGGATGAATGAACGTGAAAACCCGAAAATATTAAAATACCTTGAAGAGGAAAATGCTTATACAGAAAAGAGTCTGAAGCATACGGAAAAATTACGGGAAACTTTATTTGATGAAATTGCTGAACGCATAAAACCTGATGACAGTTCGGTACCTTATAAGGATAACGGTTATTATTATTATCAAAGATACGAAGAGCAAAAAGAACATCCGATTTATTGCAGAAAAAAAGGAAAACCCCAAAATCCGGAAGAAATTTTATTGGATGTTAATGAACTTGCCGAAGGACATCCTTTTTTTAATGTAGAAGATTTCAGCGTAAGTTATGATAATAAATTAATGGCTTACTCTGTTGATACATTAGGTCGAAGAAAATATGAAATACATTTTAAAAATCTTGAAACCGAAGAAAATTTACCCGATATTATTAAAGATACTGACGGAGAACTTGTTTGGGCAAACGATAATAAAACAGTTTTTTATATAAAAAAAGACGAAGAAACCCTGAGAGAATATCAACTTTGGAAACATGTACTCGGAACATCTTCCGATAAAGATAATAAAATTTATGAAGAAGATGATGACACCTTTTATATCTCTGTATCCAAAAGTAAATCAGATAAATATATATTACTTGCTGTGTTCAGTACACTCTCAACAGAATATAGATATATAAACGCCGGAAAGCCGAATGATACATTTCATATATTAATTCCGCGTTCTGAGAATCTTGAATATCATGCCGAACCGCATGGTAACGAACTGTATATTTTAACGAATTCCGGAGGTGCAGTAAATTTTAAAATCGTCAAAACTTCATTTGCAAAGCCGAATATTCAAACAGCAGTCGAAATTGTTCCTTATAATAAAGATGTATTTATTGAAGATTTTGATGTGTTTAAAAATTATTTGGTTATTAATGAACGCAAAAACGGTTTGATGCGTTTGAGAGTTCTAAATTTAAAGACTTCTGAAAGTAAATATATTGATTGCGGTGAAGATGCCTATGAAATTTGGATTTCCGATAATGATGAATTCGATACCGATATTTTGCGATTCGGATACAGTTCGCTCACAACCCCTGTTTCATACTATGATTATAATATGAAAACCGGAGAAAAAACATTATTAAAACAGAAATTTGCAGGAAAAACTTTCAATAAAGATAATTACCGGTCAAAACGTTTATATGCAACAGCTCCTGACGGAGTTAAAATTCCGGTTTCGATTGTTTATAAAAAAGGTTTAATATTGAACAGGAAAAATCCTCTTCTGATATATGCTTATGGTTCTTATGGTTACAGTACCGATGTAAGTTTCCGCTCTTCTGTTTTAAGTCTGTTAAATCGAGGTTTTGTTTATGCTGTTGCTCATGTCAGAGGCGGGCAGGAGAACGGAAGAAAATGGTATGAAGACGGAAAATTATTGCATAAGAAAAATACATTTACGGATTTTATTGCCTGTACAAAATATTTACAGAATTTAGGATATTCCTCTCCCGAATATACTTTTGCCGAAGGAGGAAGTGCCGGCGGTTTACTTACCGGAGCAATTTCTAATATGCGCCCCGATTTGTATGCCGGAATCATTTCGGAAGTCCCTTTTGTTGACGTAGTTACAACGATGCTTGATGAATCTGTACCGCTTACAACCGGAGAATATGACGAGTGGGGAAATCCTCATAATAAGAAATATTATGATTATATGTTGTCGTATTCCCCTTATGATAATGTAAAGAAACAAGCCTATCCGGCAATGTTAATAACTGCCGGTTTGCACGATTCGCAAGTGCAGTATTGGGAACCGGCAAAATGGACTGCAAAATTACGAGAATATAATACAAGTAATAATCCGATTTATCTTTTCACAAATATGGATGCCGGGCACAGCGGTATGTCCGGAAGATATAAAGCATATAAAGAAACAGCTTTAATTTATGCCTTTATTTTAGATGTTTTAAGTGGAAAATAATAACAATTAGTTTTTTGAATTTAAGAACATATTAACTTTCTTTTTAACTTCTTTAACGGCAATTTCTAAAATATCGTTAATTATTACAGTATCAAAATGTTCTGCATAAGTCATCTCTTTTGCAGCTTTTGCCAAACGTTTCTTTAAACTTTCGTCGGTTTCGGTTCCTCTGTCTCGCAGACGTTTTTCCAACTCTTCAATTGAAGGCGGCATTATAAAAACAGTAAAACAAGAATTTTTATAAAGTTTTTTTATTGAAAGCCCTCCTGCAACATCAATATCGAAAATAACATTATGACCTCTTTCGGTAATATTTTTAATTTCAGATTTTAATGTACCGTAAAATTGATTATTATAAACTTCTTCCCATTCGGCAAACTCATTGTTCCTAATTCTTTCTTTAAACCCGTTAACAGATAAAAAATAATAATCTTTTCCTTCTTCTTCCTTCGGTCTTTTTTTTCTGCTTGTTGCCGATACTGAAAATTCGGCATTAAAACTTTCATCTTTTAATAATTCTTTTACAATAGTTGTTTTACCTGCTCCCGAAGGTGCCGAAAATACAATGAGTTTGCCTGTCATAGCTTATTTTTTTGATATTGTCAAAATAAAAAATTTAAAATTCAAAAATGTAATTTCTCACATTCATAAACAAATTTTTTTCTTTTTGCTAATTTTATATAAATTTAGATTTTAATTTAAAAAAATACAAATGAAACGATTTAATGATGATTTTAAATCAAAATTATACGAAACGATTGAAGATATTGAAAATAATTCTCTTGTTGAAATTGTATCGATAATTAAGTCCCAATCAGGATTGTACAGAGATATATCCTTATGGGTTGCGAGTATTTCTTTATTCTCGGTTTCTTCTTGGATGATGTTTTCTCGAATTGTATTCAGTGTTTGGTTGATTTGGCTGATACCGATTTTAACATTTATTATTGTGTATCTGCTGACGGAAATAGTAAAACCCTGGAAACATCTTTTTGTTAAGAAAAAGAGGATGAAAAGAAACGTTGAAATATACGGAAGAGCAATTTTCCAAAAAGGAGGAATTCGATTTACCAATGAACGTATCGGAGTATTGTTTTACCTTTCATTCTTTGAAAAACAAGTTCTTATTTTGCCGGACAGAGGTGCTTTTACAGCAGTTCCCGATGAAGAATGGCAAAAAATGAATGAGCGATTTCTGACCGTTTTTTACGGAAAAAATCCGGCTGATGCTTTTATTTCCGAATTGAAAAAATGCAAAGAAATATTTGCAAAATATATTTTACCGGTAGAAAATGATATTAATGAACTCCCTGATGATTTGGAAGTTAATTTCTAATCTTTTTAAAATTTAATAATCTGAACATTATGATAAAGAAAAATCAACGATTATTTATAATATTAACAAGTTTATTGACTCTTATCTTCGTTATAAGTCCTTTATTCTTAGATTTATTATGGGCACGACCCGGAGGCGGACATTCATTTTCAGGCGGTGGCGGAGGTTCTTTCTCCGGCGGCGGAGGAGGCGGTGATGGTATCGGATTTCTAATATATCTGATATTTAGTGTATTACCTCCTCAAATTTCCATTCCTTTAATAATAGGAATTATTGTACTGCGTCTTTTTTTGCAAAAAAGAAAGAACAGTGATAACACAACAATAGTATCATCACCCGGCATACAAGCAAGAACAGTAAGACATAATAATGTTGAAAATGCCGTTTTACAGTTGAAAAATGTTGATCCGAATTTTTCAAAAGTCTTATTCCTTGATTTTGTATCTTCAATCTTTAATAAATACTATACTTGGTTCGGGACAAAAGAATTTAAAAATTTGTCTCCGTTTTTAGGACAGGATGAATTTCTGAAGTCCGAAAGTTTAAGAAATAATCAACGCATAACAGAAATAGTTATCGGAAATATGCGTATCAGCGAAATTAATTTTTATCAGAATATTACAGGTGTTTCTGTTGATATTGAAGCCAATTACACATTTGAAACTCATGGTAAAAAAACGCGTTACGTTATAACTGAGCGGTGGTATTTTAATCGCAAAAACGGCGTTTTATCTCCCGAACCGGACAAAATGCACAAATTGTCTTGTCCGAATTGCGGTGCACCCGTAAATTTTACCGATAACGGTGTTTGCCAAAGTTGCGGAACAAAAATTAATTTAGGTGAAATGCAATGGTTCGTAAAAAAACATAAAATTTTAAGTCAGGAAGTTTTCAGAACTGTCGGATTGGCACATTACGAACCGGAAAGCGGAACAAATTTACAAACAATTTATCAGAGCGGAATTACGAACTATGCCGGACAATTTGCTCAATTACATAATTTGGATTGGAACTCGTGGCGACTTACTTTTGCCGATGAAGTTGTTAAAGCGTTTTTTATTAAAATATATGATGCTTGGAGCAGAAATAAATTAGACAATGTTCGTAATTTATTGTCCGACAGATTGTACGAATCATTTATGTTTTGGATTAATGCCTACAAAAGTGCCGGTTTAACTAATAAACTGGAGGATATAACTATTCAGAATATTCAATTTGCAAGAATTGATTCAGATAGATTTTATGAATCAATTACTGTTCGTATTTTTGCATCTTCTCTGGATTATGTTGTTGATGCAAACGGAAATGTCAGAGGCGGGTCAAATAAAAGACCGCGAACATTCAGCGAATATTGGACATTTATTCGCAGAACAGGGGTGGAAAAAGACGCGTATGATTATGCAACTTGCCCAAATTGCGGTGCACCGGCTGATAAAATGGGGCAGGCAGGAGTTTGTGAATATTGCGGTACAAAAATAAGTAACGGAGACTTTTCCTGGGTATTGGCAGTCATCACACAGGATGAAGTCTATTCAGGATAAAGACTGACAATTCAATCTTAGAAAATTTAATACAATAAAATATATGTTTAAAATTATTGCAACTTTAAAGTTATTTACATTGCCAATCTTAATTGGTGTGGTTATTTTTTTGATTATTAATCAGATAAAAGGGAAGAATAAAAATAATAAAAAAGATTAACTGATTATTTCTCAATATTATTTCTTAAAAATACTTCTATGAAAATTCTGAAAAAAATATTCAAAATAGTATTAATTTTAATTGCACTTATTTCAATTTTTGCATTTTTTTATTTGCGCAGTTTCAAACCTCAATATTCAGGATTAAAGAAATTGCCGGGTTTACAAAATACAGTTAATGTTTATTTCGATGATTACGGAATTCCGCATATTTATGCCCAAAATAAAGCAGATTTATATTATGCTTTCGGATATATTCATGCCCAAGATCGTTTATTTCAAATGGAAATATTACGGCGAATTGCAAGCGGCAGATTATCTGAAATTGCAGGTACAAAAACATTGAAATACGATAAATTTTTCAGGACTTTGCAAGTGGACAAAAAATCAAAAGAAGCAGTTAAACATTTTTTTTCTGATAACAACAGCGATTTTACGACAGATGTTAAGAACTATTTAAAAGGTGTTAATGAATACCTTCATAACGGTAAAACTCCGATTGAATATCAGTTGATGGGAATTAAAAAAGAGGATTTTACCCCCGAAGATATTTTTAACATTGCCGGATATATGGCTTTCAGTTTTGCGGAAGGTTTTAAATCCGATCCTATGATTACTAAAATCCGAAATACCTTAGGCGAAGATTATTTAAAGGATATAGTTTCTTCCTATGTACCCGGAACAGAGCGTATTCCGTTGCATAAAGACACATCGGCAGATTATTCGGTTTTGAGCAATATAACTGTGAGTGTCAGTGAATTAACCGAAAGTTTACCGGTACCTTTTTTTAACGGAAGTAACTCTTGGGTACTTTCGGGAAGCAGAACAAAATCAGGCAAAGTTATTTTTGCAAATGATGCTCATATTGCCTATTCTCAGCCTTCAGTTTGGTATGAAGCTTATTTAGAAACACCGGATTTTAATCTTTACGGAAATTTTATTGCAGGAATTCCTTTTTCATTAATCGGTCATAATCACGATGTTGCCTGGGGTATTACGATGTTTGAAAATGACGATGTGAATTATTATTTTGAAGAACTGAATCCGAATAATTCGAATGAGTACAAAGTGGCTGACGGTTGGAAAAAATTTAAAACGGTTACAGAAAATATCAAGGTAAAAGACAGTGCCGATGTTAAAATATTGATTAAGACAACTGACAGAGGTCCTGTTATTAATGATGTTACAAAAGGATTAGAAGATAAAAATCCTATATCGGTTTTTTGGACATATACGCATCAACCGTTAAGTATTATACAAGCATTTTACGGTTTAAATAACATGCATTCCGTTAAGGAAGCAGAAAAATCTGTTAAGCTGATTAATGCACCCGGTCTGAATATTATGTATGGCGATAAAAACGGAAATATTGCTTATTGGGCATCGGCTTCAATTCTTAAATATAAGGATTCTGTTAAAACAGACAGAATAGAATCTTGGAAGAATGCTCCTGTAGCTTATTATGATTTTAAAGATAATCCGCAATACGTAAATCCGCCTTCAGGATTTCTCTATTCAGCTAATAATCAACCTGACTCTGTAAACGGAATTTTATATCCCGGTTATTATGCTCCGGAAGACAGAGCAAAAAGAATTATAAGTTTGATAAATTCAGATTCCGACTGGACAGTTGATAAAATTAAAAAAATCAGTACTGATGTAACTTCTGTTAAAGCACCGAAAATTGCAGCTGAAATTTTAAATGTTATGAATAAAAATGTTCTTTTGAAATCAAAAAATCATAAAAAAGTATTCGATATTCTTAAAAATTGGGACGGAAATCATTTTAAAGAAAGTAGTGCTCCCGTGATATATTATCGGTTATTACGGAAAATTCTTGAATTTGCAATGGTTGATGAACTCGGAGAAAAAGATTTTGACTATATGACTCACGGGCACACACCGGCACGTTCAATTCCTGTATTAATAAGTGATGACTCCTCGGTTTGGTGGGATAATATAAAGACAAAAAATATTAAAGAAACACGAAAAGATATCTTTACTGCTGCATTTGATTCAACGGTAATTTGTTTGGGAAAAGAGCTGGGAAATGATGTTGATAATTATAAATGGAAAGACGTGCATACTGTTGAATACAAGCATTTTATAGGTCGAGCATCACCATTATTTGCTAAAATATTTAATGTCGGACCGTTTGGAGTTTGGGGAGGAAGAGAAGTAATAAATAAAATAGATTTTAATTTGAGTAAGAACGGAAAATATCAGGCAAAATCAGGACCCTCAATGCGAATTATTATTGATTTTTCTGATATTGAAAATTCTGTAAGTATAATACCTACAGGTCAATCCGGAGTATTTATGAGTAAACATTATGCCGACCAGGCACAAATGTACAATAACGGAAAATTCAGAAAACAAATGATGAATAAAAAGGAGATTATTTCTGTTTGTAAGGATAAATTAGTATTAGAACCTATTGTAGGGCTTGCTGAAAAGCTCAGATGTGCGTCTATTTTGGATTTTGTGAGATGTAGATGTATATAAATACTTCAAATTGAACAAAATACAAAAGAGATGTGCAGCTGAGCAGCTAAAATATTAACAATTTTGCTGCTATAAGTGCAAAGGTTTTAGTGTATTTTATACAATAACCTTGCATTTTATCACAGGAATACAAGTATATAATATTGAATTACAATATGTTTAGCGTTTTTCAGCAGCCCCTAATTAGGAATATAATACCTTATAAGTTTAACTTTATAC
>JAJRUH010000086.1 GCA_024277895.1 Bacteroidota bacterium
TAAACCTCGGATTAAATAATGATGCCGTGGAAGGCATTGCTAAAAAAAGCGGAAATGCTCGTTTTGCTTGGGACTCATATCGTCGTTTCGTGCAAATGTACGGAGATGTTGTTCTCGGTATGAAACCCGAATCAAAAGAAGATATTGATCCTTTTGAAGCAATTATGGAAGAAGTAAAAGAAGCAAAAGGTGTAAAAGACGATACACAACTCGAAGTTGATGATTTAAAAGAACTTGTAATTAAATTTAAAGCAGCCGTTAAAAAACAAACCGGACACGATTTTCCGGAAAATCCTTGGGAACAACTATGGGGAGCAGTAATGGCTGTGTTTGACAGTTGGAATACCGACAGAGCTATTTATTACAGAAGAATGAATAAAATACCGGAAGAGTGGGGAACTGCTGTTAATGTTCAGGCAATGGTATTCGGAAATATGGGACAAAATTCTGCTACGGGTGTTGCTTTTACGCGTGATGCCGGAACAGGAGAAAATATTTTTACCGGTGAATATTTAATTAATGCTCAGGGAGAAGATGTTGTTGCCGGTGTAAGAACTCCGCAACAAATTACTTTGGAAGGTTCAAAACGATGGTCAAAATTGGCTAATGTTTCTGAAGAAGAAAGAGCTTCAAAATATCCGTCTTTAGAGGAAAGAATGCCCGAACAATATAAAGAACTGAATGAAATTCAAGATAAACTTGAAAAACATTATAAAGATATGCAAGATCTTGAATTTACTATTCAGGACGGAAAACTTTGGTTGTTACAAACTCGTAACGGAAAACGAACCGGAGCTGCAATGGTGAAAATTGCTGTGGATATGCTGAAAGAAGGAATGATTGACGAAAAAACAGCAATTATGCGTCAGGAACCTGAAAAATTAGATGAACTTCTTCATCCGGTATTTGAAAAAGAAGCTATTGCCGGAGCAAATGTAGTTGCTAAAGGTTTACCGGCATCGCCGGGTGCTGCAACCGGTCAGGTTGTTTTCTTTGCCGATGAAGCCGATAAATTTACTGATTCAATTCTTGTTCGTATAGAAACTTCTCCCGAAGATCTTGAAGGAATGAATGTTGCAAAAGGTATATTAACCGAAAGAGGCGGTATGACTTCTCACGCTGCGGTTGTTGCCAGAGGAATGGGAAAATGTTGCGTTTCGGGTGCCGGCGAAATAAAAATTGACTATAAAGAACGAACTTTAACAACGGGCGGAGTAACTTTTAAAGAAGGAGACTGGATTTCGCTAAACGGCTCAACAGGCGAAGTTTATGAAGGCAAAACGGCTACTGTTGATTCAGAAGTCGGAGGTGATTTTGCAGAATTAATGGAACTTGCCGATAAATATGCACGTATGTATGTAAGAACAAATGCGGATACTCCGAAAGATGCTGCAGTAGCACGTAATTTCGGTGCAAAAGGCATCGGACTTACCAGAACAGAGCACATGTTTTTTGAAGGTGAAAAAATTGTAGCTATGCGTGAAATGATTCTCGCTGAGGATGAAAAGGGACGAAGAGAAGCTCTTGACCGATTATTACCGATTCAACGTAAAGATTTTGAGGGTATTTTTGAAGCAATGCAAGATTTACCGGTAACTGTTCGTTTACTCGACCCGCCGTTACATGAATTTGTCCCTCACGATGAAGCCGGTCAAAAAGAAATGGCTGATGTAATGGGAGTAAGCGTTGATGTAATTAAAGAAAAAGTTGAAGATTTATCCGAAGTGAATCCGATGCTCGGTCACAGAGGCTGTCGCTTGGGAAATACATATCCCGAAATTACGGAAATGCAAACTCGTGCTATTATCGAGGCAGCATTAAATCTTAAGAAAAAAGGTATTAAAGCACATCCTGAAATTATGATTCCTTTAACAGGAACTTTAGCCGAAATGAAAATGCAGGAAGATATTGTAAGAGCTGTTATTGCAGAAATATTTAAAGAAAGAAACGATTCAATTGAGTATCTTGTAGGAACTATGATTGAAATTCCGAGAGCAGCATTAACAGCCGATTTAATTGCACAATCTGCCGAATTCTTCTCTTTCGGAACTAATGATTTAACTCAAATGACTTTCGGATATTCGAGAGATGATGCCGGTAAATTTTTACCGATATACATTGAAAAAGGACTTTTAAAGAATGATCCTTTTGAAGTGTTGGATCAAGAAGGTGTCGGACAACTTGTTGAAATGGCGGTTAAAAAAGGTCGTCAAACACGTCCGAATATTAAACTCGGAATTTGCGGTGAGCACGGCGGAGAACCTTCGTCAGTTGAGTTCTGCCACAGAACCGGGCTCGATTACGTAAGTTGTTCTCCTTATCGTGTGCCTATTGCAAGACTTGCGGCAGCACAGGCATCCGTGAGAGAAACTTTATAATTAATAAAAGTGATATAAGAAAGACAAGTCATAGCGGCTTGTCTTTCTTTTTACGTTTAATAATTTAAGAGTTTGCTTGTAAATATTCCGGATTAAATTAATTTTTTCCTTGTGTAGTACCGCTGTCAAAATTGATATGTTGAATATCAAAATTCAGTTTGGTTAAACCGGCTTCACTAAAAGTATTTTTCCATACAATATCCATTTCGGCAAATTGCATATCAGTTATTTTACCCGGGATTTCAAAAATAACGGTAAAATTTGTACTTTCTCCTTTTTGAAGTATTTTGATTTTTTCTTTTGACTTTGAAGTTGCCCACTCTTTTCCGTTTTGGGTTCGTAATACACATTGAGAGGGGTTAACAATTCCTATTTTATCGCCTGTATAAGTACATTTAAATTTTACGACAGTTTCGGATGTTTGTTTCTTAAGTTTTAACATATTAATATTAAATGTGCCGTTATTTATGGAATTTTCGCTTGGCGGCAAATGAAAATTGTCTGTATTAATGATCTTACCTTCGGCAGGGAAAGAATAAAATCCGCCCGGTTTAAAGTCAATATCTTCAGTTAAATAGTTTGTTTTTCCTGCTGATTTTATCGTAAATGTTGTATTGCTTTCCGGCTTAATAATTTTTCCGACTTTTCCGGGTTTCGGGAAATAGGAATTTCCGTTTACAACAAATTTACATTTGTTTTTAAGAACGAGAAGATAATTTTCCGAAGTATTATTTACCTCAAGACCGAGTTTTACAAAATTGCTTTTTGAAACAATATTTTTTGCAGTTAATTTTACTCCGAATTGTTCTCCGAATGTAACATCATAATAATAATTCATCATTTTTGATGATTTTTGTGCAATAACTGCAGTACTGATAAATACCAACAGAAGAAATGTAATTTTTTTCATAATTTTTTATTTTAATTTATACAAAATTAATGTTTTATGTAAAAAGAACAAATTAAAAAACTATTTAGTATTGATATTCTTTAAAACTGTTAAATCCGGATTTTATTCTTCTTTATCAATGACACTTTTGTCAATATTGTACTCGTATTCATATAGTTTGTAGTTTTTTCCTCGTTTTACAAATTTTAATTTTTCATAAACGGTTTTATCTTTTTCAGTTGAGCAATTAAATTTTAAAGTAACTGTTGTTAATCCGTTTTTTGTATTTGTTACAAAAGCATAGCGATTGTGATTAGTAACTTTGCCGAAAGCAGAAGAATGTTGTTGAAATACCTTGTAAAAATCATTTTTAATACCGGCATCAATTACTGATGTTTGGTCTAATAAAGTATCCATTAAATCTGTGTTTTGAGCATTGAAAGCTTTGTAAAAAATGTTTGCTGTTTTTTGTGCCTCGTCAACAGACTCGCAACTTGTAAAGGAAATTAATCCTGAAATTAACAGTACTCCGAATAATTTAATTTTTTTCATTTGAATTGAGTTTAAGATTAGATAGGGTTTGCTGAAAAGCTCACAAGTGCAGGGAAATAGGGTGAAATGAATTAAAAACCTTACACTTGTATATGTAAGCAGCCTTATAAGTAACTGAAACACAGATATATTATCGTTTTTCAGCAAACCTCAGATAAAGTTGCAATATAAGAAAAAGAGAATAAATTTAAACGGGTATTAATCAGTTTTTTATGAAATGAACTTAAAACCTGATGAGTTGTAATTATTACGGATTGAAAACATTAAATTAGATTAAAATACAGATAAAAATTTCTTTATCTCAAACTTATTTTCTTTTGAACGGATTGCATTTTTTATTTTCTTTTTCTCACTGTTTGTTAAATGCCAACTTACTGAGATATGTTCTTTCTCGCTGTTAATTTGAAAATTGATAAAAACTATTTTTTTTCTCAGCTTTTCCCGGGTTTGTCGGTAGAGTGCTTCACTGTTCATCTTTTGGAAATTGAAATAATTATTCACTGCACTTCGAAAAGGTTGAGTTAAATCCGAAAAGAAACTAAAATCATTTGTTACAGTATTTTTTCCTTCACAATTAATGTTTATAAAAATAATTGATTCAGTATTTTTAATAAACCAATCTGTATATTGAGCCAGAAATTGAAATGAAACTGAAAGCCCGTAATTATCGTTCATTCCGGCATCCGATAGTTTTAACCGGTCTTTTCCCGGCATTGTTACATAGGGTGAAACAAAAGGAAAGCTTGCATTCATTCTTATTGCTGTTGTAAAACGAAGATTATCACTTCCGTAATTTTTATATTTTGTATTAAAATCTATATTAACTTTTTCATTCTTATTTCTGATAGTTTTAAAATTATTACACATAAATGAAATTCCGGTAGATGAAATAAGTACTTTCCTGCCGTTTTCAATTTCTGTAGGGCTGAAAATTATCATTGGAATTTCGGCAAGTGCTTCCGGTTTTTTGTATTCAGAAATAGGTTTATCCAGAATTGAATATGTATGTTCGTTCAAAACTTTTTCAAACATATATGCTCTGTCTTTATAATAGTACATATTATTGTATTTGAATTTCCTGAAAATAAAAAATAAATCGGATGATACATAACTGAATGCGATAGGATTGAGCATATCTTTTGAAAGATTTGCCGGAATAGTATTATCATACCATTTTTTTATTTTACCGGCAACTTGTTCTGAATATAATTCTCGTGAATAGGCAGCACCTAACATGCCTCCTGATGCTCCGGAAATTAATTGAATATGTTTAAAAAGCTGTCCTTTTGAAATGCTGTCGAGACAGCTTAATACTGTATATGTCCAAACACTTGCTTTTAATCCTCCTCCCGCTGTATTCACAAAAATAATTGATGTTTTTTCACCGGAATTTATCAGATTTTGTTTTCGTTTATTTAAAATTTGTAATACATCTTTGTAATCTTTCTTTTGTATATCTTTGTAATCTTTATATTTAATTGTGTCCTCATTAGTTACAGTGTATTTGTAATTTATACCGTATGCTGAATTATGGTAATCTAAAAGCCCTTCTTTATTTGCAAAATTAACTGAAAATAAGAAAATTATAAAAACAAATGCTGACCATTCTTTAAATACGGCATAAACAATTGTAAATGCAATAACTGTTAATGAAAGTAAGAGCATAATACTTACGGCAGCGGGGAAGGCTATAAAAGGGGTTTCTTTAAACAGTCCTAAAGTAAAAATGATTATAAGAAGAAATAACAGATATAATAATGCATCTTTATAGTTGTGCGACAGTACTTTATGTATGTCTTCAGGTTTGTAATGTTCGAAGAACTGAGCACGTTTTATTTTTGTCGGATTTTTTAAATATGTTTTAACAGTCCAAAAACGACTTGTAGCATCCGGTGAATGTGTTTTTTTCCATTCTTCATCAATATTCTTAATTTTTTCAAATGTAACTGCAATCTTTCTTCTTGGTTTTTTCTCAGTTTTTTTCAGTATATTAATATCTATGTTACCCGCATTGAACCAACTGAAAGAAAGAAAATATAAAAGTACGATACCCGAAAACAAACCCATAGAATTTAGAATTATTTCCTGAGTTGAATAAAATTGAGTAAATATCTGATATTGAATCGAAGTTATATAGTATGTGATAACGAATGTAACAGGGATTAAAAAATTATTTAATGAAAATTTATAAAATGGATTCTTGACAGTTGCAAGGAAGGGGAATAAATAGGCATTTGAAATATAACCGGAAATATGAAATGCAATGAAAAAAATTCCGAAACTGATACCGAGGAGAAAATAGGACAAGAAATTAACAGAATGTCTGTATTCAGGTGAAAAAAACAGGGAAGGAATTCCGTATTTTGAACCTAAATTACCGCTGATAATTAAAAAAACAAAGATCCATAACAAAAATAAGAATCGGTTTCTGCGAAGATTAACCAAAAACAGACGAACAGGAAGAAATTGCAGAAAATTATGATATAAGTTTATGATTTTTTTCAAAATATCAATTGTTTTTGATTTAAAATCGCCAAACAAAAGTATTGAAAAATATTTTTTAAATAAATAATATTCGAATTAAAATGAAATACAGAAAATGATTTTTATAAGATTGTGTGAATTATCTTTCCTGTTTGCCAAAGTTCTCCGTTTTGATATTGTATAAAATAAATTCCCGAAGGGTATTTTGATAAATTTATTCTGAATGTATTTTTATTATTAATGTCGAAGCGTTGTAATATTTTTCCGGAGACATCGGCTAAAAACATTTCTTTCATATTACCGCTGATTTCGATATTTAAAATATCAACGGTTGGGTTGGGGTAGTATTTTATTTTACCCGGATTTGTCAGATTGTTAATATGCGTTGCATCTGTTGTACCGGCAGATATTGTATCTTCCGGAATATTGTTGCCTGCAATATAGGAAGTGTCTTGAGTTTCCTCTTCGTTATAAACAATATCTTCTTTGCAATCGGGTATTGTTAAATATTGATTTATTAATCTGATAAAAACGTCATTTAACAGTTCAACTTGATATTCGTCGGTTGTCGGCTTTATGTGAGAATTTCCTATTCCGCTGTCATCGGTTAAAAAAACATAAGTTCCGTTTGTTGCAAGTGCAATTGAACGCATCAAATATTCCGTGCTTTTGTCAATTCCGCTGGCTGTAACGGGAACAATTCTGATACCTTTTTCGGCAGCTTGTTTTGTTAAATTATGTATTTTTTCAATGCTTTTGACATCATTGTGCGGAGGGGCATCTAAAATTAAAAATACAACTTTTGCCAAAGCATTATCCGACCAGCTTAATTCATTAATTGCAGTATTCAGCCCGGCATCAACAGCTTCGGGAAAATCACCTCCGCCGCCTGCGGTTTGTTGTTCGATAAAATTAACAGTTGTTTTAACATTTCCGGAAAAATCTGATTTCTTTGTTAAATAGGAGTCGTGAATATCTCTGTAAAAAACACTTGCTGTGTTAACGGTAATATCTTTGTGCTGTTTTTGAATTTTATTTAAAACATCTTCCAATTCGGCTTTCAAATAAGCTATTTCATCACCCATTGAGCCTGTTGCATCAACTACAAAAGCAATATCTGCCGTTTCGGGAACATAACATTCGGCAGGAATATTAATAAAATTAATTCCGTTATGAAATTTATCGGGTTTTGACAATTTATATGACTGACCGGTATCGGTTACATTAATTATTAAATCTTTTTCTGAATACTTATTGTCGAAAAGGTTTAACCAAAGTTCGGCTTTACCGGTATTATCGGTAGATGCTTCCCAAATAGTGTCTCCTTTTTTTGTTTGCAGTAAAACTTGTGCATTTACCAAAGGTTTGTTTTTATAATTTGTAACTTGAACGCAATAGCGCTGCTGAGGTATCATTTTCCATAGTGTTTTATAACTCTTGAGCTGATTTTCGGAAATATCTTTCCAAAGTTCCCATTTTCCGTAATCATTAAGTTCTCCGGCAGTTAACAGACCGCTTTTTACTTTATTTTTATCATTTTTTACCGGTGTATAGTCAGAAACTTCGTATTCGGCATATATTCTGTCACTCTTCGGAATACTTCTGTCTCTGAAAGTTTTATGATTTTTTTTTATTCCTAAACTTGTTACAACAATTTCCTCAATATCTTCCTCTGAGGCAAGCAATGTTACATTTATGGTGTCACCGGTAATTTTTTTTACTTGGGTTTGCATTCCGATGTATGAAAAGACAAGAAATTTAGTTTTTGAATTTATCTTAATTGAATAAGTTCCGTTTGATAATGTTATTGTACCGTTGGTTGTTCCTTGTTCCAGAACCGAAACACCCGGAAGTGCATTGCCTGATTCATCAGTTACTTTTCCTGTAACACTTCGTTGTGCTTTAGAAATATTTAATGTTGATAAAATTGTAATAAGAAGAATAAAAAAATATTTCATAATTTTATAAGTTAAAGATTACAATTATCAGATTATTATTTTCCGTAAAATCCATAAATTTATGATTTTTGTTTTGAGCAAAGAAAAAGCCCGCCAAACCGGCGAGCTTTTTCAAAAAGTTAAAGAATAAATATTAAAGTACTTTTACATTTACTGCATTTAAACCTTTTTTGCCTTCTGTTAATTCGAATTCAACGGCATCGCCTTCACGAATTTCGTCAATTAAACCGGACACGTGAACAAAATATTCACTTTTTGTTTCGTCGTCAATAATGAAACCAAAACCTTTGGAGTCATTAAAAAATTTTACTGTTCCTTTTTTCATTGTATTGTAATATAAATTTTTAAAAAAACAAAGGTAAGGATAATTATTTAAAAACTGATATTTTTTACGAAAAGATAAAACATTTCAATACCGGTTTTATATTACTGATTGATTTTACGGGTTAAAATATATTTTGTTAATACTGAACAAGCTATTGAAGAGGTAATTGAAACACCCAATAATCCGTGAAAATTAATACTTTGACCTGTTAAAAACAAATTCTTAAATTTAGTATTTACAGAAAATATTGTTTCCGAAGGCTTAGAATAATCTTTTAAAATTCCGTATGAAGAGCCTTCGGGACTTCCTGTATAATCTCTGAAGGTTAAAGGTGTTGAAACAAAATAGTTTTGAATATTTTCTTTAAACTCCGGAAAGTATTTTTCAATAAAATTAAAAATCTCTTTCGCTCTTTCATTTTTATACAATTTATAGCTTTCACCGCGTTTATTTACCTTTGTATCAGTCCATTGAGAATAGAAGGCAATAGTATCTTTAACCATTATTTTTGCAGTGTCGGCATAATCTCCGTTTTTTCCGGAAACAGGGAAATAGAACAGAACAGATTTCTCCTCTGTATTAATAAATTTGGGCTTATTATCAAACAAAACAGTTCTTTTTTTAAGAATAACATTTATTATTAAAGAAGCTTTGCTGTTTGATAATCCGTCAATTCGTTTTCGATAAAATGTTTTTAATAAAGGTGATTGTATTTTCGGTATTATGTTTTGAGGATGTAATGTTGAAAGAAACGTATCTGCAAAATATGTAGTTCCGTCATTGCATACACAATAAGAAATATAATCATTTTTCGTAATAATTTTTTCAACTTCTTTTTTTGTTAATATTGTTCCTTTATTGTTTAAAATTTCATTTTCCGAAACTTCAATAAACTGTTTAGAGCCATTTGTAAAAGTTCCGGCAGATTGTAAAAAAGAACCTGTTATTACAGCGTATATATATAAAGGTGTTGTTTCGAGATTACTCCCGAATAATAAATTGTTAAATTTCAATAATTCTGCAAGTTCTCTGTTTTTTGTTACAGAATTAATAAACTTTAAAGCACTTTTCTCGTAATATTGTAAAAATGATAAATTTTCAAAACCGGATTCAAATGAAATATGATAAAAAATCTCTTTTATTTTTTTAAAAAATACTTTTATTCCTTTTTTCTCTTCAGGGAAATAAGAAATTAATTGCTTTTCAAACCTTTCAAAATTATTGGGAATTTTATATTTCCCGTTTTTCGTAACAAGCTCAAAATTCGATATTTTTGTGATATCTGTTTTGTCGGCAATACCGAAACTTTTAAACAGCTCATTTTGAATTTGTCCTTTTTCAAAAGCTCCGAAAAAGTTCATTCCCGTATCAAAAGAAATACCTTCACGGTTAAAGGACTGAATCATTCCTCCTGTATTTTTGTTTTTCTCAAGGATACAAATTTTTAAGCCCTTGCGACTTAATAATGAAGCCGACACCAAACCGCTTAATCCGCCTCCGATTATTATAACATCAAATTTTTCAGGCATTTATCTTCAAATATAATCGCAAATTTAACTAAACATATTATTTAATAAAAAACTGTTTTAAGTTTAGTAAAAATAACTATATTTGTTATCTGTTTATGCAGTGATAAAAGATGGTGATAAAACACAAAACCGAAGAACAAGTTTTGATGTCAGATTTTGAAAATTTTCTGAAAGAAAACAAAAAACGGTTTAAAAACGAAAAGAATACAGAACTGATTCGTAAAGCATTTCGCTATTCTCATAAAGCTCATGAGAATATGAAAAGGCAAAACGGAGAATTATACATAAATCATTGCCTCAAAACTGCAAAAATTGTTACTCAAGATTTCGGATTAGGCACAACTTCTGCAATTGCTGCACTTTTACACGATGTTCCGACAAAAACCGAATACACTTCAGAAGATATTAAAAATAAATTCGGTGAAAAAATTTTTAATATTATAGAGGGATTGGTAAGAATTAAAAATGCCGAATATTTCGAGAATAATTCTGAAGCATCTACTTTTCGGCAAATTTTAATCTCCGTTTCTGATGATATTCGTGTTATTTTTATCAAAATTGCCGATAAATTAGATAATATAAGAACAATAAATTCATTATCCGATCAATATAAGAAAAAGACAATTAACGAAACCTTAAATATTTATGCTCCCATTGCTCATCGTATAGGTCTTTACAATGTTAAAGCCGAAATGGAAGATATATGTTTGCAACATACGAATCCTTATATTTATAATGAAATCAGAAATCGATTGCAAACTTCAGAACGCGAACGGCTTCAATTTATTAACAGATTTATACAACCTGTAAAAGCTAAACTGGACGCAAATAATATTAATTATAAAATTTCAGGAAGACCTAAAACCGTTTATTCTATATGGAAAAAAATGGAGCAAAAAAAGGTCAGTTTCGATGAAATTTATGATTTATTTGCTGTCAGAATTATTTTCTCTCCGAAAAATAAAAAAAATGAAAATTATGAAGCACTTCAAATCGGCTCGCTAATTACGGATTTATTTCCTGAAAAAAAAGAGCGTAAACGGAATTGGCTCCAAATACCTAAGAAAACAGGCTACAGAGCATTACATATTACAGTAATGAGTGATGAGGGGCAGTGGGTGGAAATTCAAATACGTTCAAAAGAAATGCACGAAGCGGCTGAACACGGTTTAGCGGCACACTGGAAATATAAAGGACTAAAAGAAAAGAAAACAGAATTTGATGAGAAAATTAAAGATATTTTAGATTTCTTAAATGAAGATAACTCATCTGCAATTACATTTATAGATAATCTTAAAATAAATCTTTTTAATCCTGAAATTTTTGTATTTACACCTAAAGGAGAAATTAAAAGTCTTCCGAACGGAGCAACCGTACTTGATTTTGCTTTTAAAGTTCATACCGATATCGGATTAAAATGTATTGCCGGAAAAGTTAACGGAAAAACACAAGCATTAGATACACAACTCAAAAACGGTGATCAAGTTGAAATAATAACAACTAAAAATCAAAAACCGCAACGCGAATGGCTCGAATTTGTTAAAACACAAAATGCAATTTATATCCTTAAAAGATTATTCAGAGAAGATATCCGAAAAAGTGTTGAAGAAGGTAAAAAAATCATTGAACAACTCCTTAAAGAACGGGGTATTGATAATTTGGGAAAATGTACCGATAATTTAAGCAAAGAATTTAATTATCGTAATAAAGAAAAATTTCTGGAAGATATAGGTGAAAATAAATTAACACAAACAATCCTTAAAGATACCGTTAAAAATACTTGCAAAAAAGAGAAACAAGTCAGATTTTGGAATATTAAAATGCCTTTTTCCGGTTTTGACAAAAAAAATGAATCTGATGAAATTAAGCTGCCCGATATTTATAAACTTGCTGATTGCTGTTCACCGGTTCCGGGTAATGATATTATCGGCATTCAAGACCATTCCGATAATAAAATTTTAATTCACAAAGCAAATTGTCCTTCTGTTGTTGCCGATTTGGCTTTCGGCGAAAAAGCAGTAAAAGTAAAATGGACATCTCAAACAAAAATTTCGGTTCTGAAAGAATTTAAAATAACAGGAAAAGATGAACCGGGTTTATTAAATAAAATTTCCTCAATTATTTATAAAGATTTATCCGTAAATATTAAATCTTTAAATTTTGATACTGAAAAATCAAATTTTACGATATATGTGAAAGTTTATACCAAACAAGAAAAATTTTCAGAGAATTTATTAAAACAGCTTAAAAAAATTTCGGCAGTACATAATATTGAAATAGTAAATTAATTTCATTTTATAAACATTCTTAATTTTACTGCTTTTTATTAATATTAATAAATAAATCATTTTTTTCTTTAATGTTATTCGGTTTTATATTATTTTTAGCCGATAAATAGTCAAACTATGGATACACCCGATATTATAAAAACCGTAATAGAAATTTTTACGGAATACTTAGACAACAAAGGTCACCGAAAAACTCCCGAACGTTTTGCTATTTTAGAAGAAATATATTCTCGTGAAGGACATTTCGATATTGAGACATTATATATTTCGATGAAAAATAAAAATTACAGAGTAAGTCGTGCAACAATATACAACACAATGGATCTTCTTCTTGACAGTAATTTGATAATAAAACATCAGTTTGAAAAAAACATTGCACAATTTGAACGTTCCTATAAATACAAACAACACGACCACCTTGTATGTGATAAATGCGGAAAAATCATTGAATTTTGTGATCCGAGAATTCAAAATATTCAATCCACTATCGGTAAATTAATGAATTTCAAAATTAAATACCATTCTTTGTATTTTCATGGTATTTGTGATGAATGCCAAAAAAAAGGAAATAAATAATTTATACTTTTCAATTATTTTACATTTAAAAGTTTACAAACATACAAAACATAATGAAAGCAGATGTTCTTTTAGGATTACAATGGGGTGATGAAGGCAAGGGCAAAATAGTAGATGTTCTAAGTCCGAATTACGATATTATTGCACGATTTCAAGGCGGTCCGAATGCCGGACACACACTTATATTCAATAATCAAAAATTTGTTTTGCACCTTATTCCTTCCGGAATTTTCAGAAAAAACACAATTAACGTTATCGGTGACGGAGTGGTTTTGGATCCTGTTATTTTTGCTGAAGAAATTGAACAAATTGAAAAAACAGGCATAAATTTATCCGAAAATCTTTTACTTGCCGAAAAAACGAATTTAATCCTGCCTACTCATCGAATTTTAGATGCTGCAAATGAAAACGAACTCGGAAATGCTAAAATAGGTTCAACAGGAAAAGGTATCGGTCCGACATACACCGACAAAATAGGAAGAAATGCGTTGAGAATCGGGGATATTGTTTCTGAGGATTTTAAAAATAAATATAATGATTTGAAAACAAGGCATTTAAAGAGACTGAAAACTTACAACTTTGATTTTGACATTAGTGAATACGAAAAAAAATGGTTTAAAGGAATTGAAAAACTTAAACGATTTAAAATTATTAACAGCAGCTATTTTTTCAATAAAGCATTAATTGAAGGGAAAAAGATTTTAGCCGAAGGCGCACAAGGAACTTTGCTCGACATTAATTCCGGAACTTATCCTTTTGTAACTTCATCAACAGTTACTTCCGCCGGCGTTTGCACAGGGTTGGGAATTGCCCCTTCAAAAATCGGCGAAGTTTACGGAATTTTTAAAGCATACATCACTCGTGTCGGAAGCGGTCCGTTTCCCACCGAACTTTTTGACGGTAACGGAGAAAAATTACAAAAAATAGGGCACGAATACGGAGCAACAACCGGCAGAAAACGTCGTTGCGGGTGGCTGGATTTAACTGCATTAAAATATACCGTACAAATTAACGGCGTTACAGCTTTAATTATGACCAAAGCCGACATATTATCGGAATTTGACACTTTTAAAGTGTCAGAATATTATAAGTCAGGTACTTGCAAAATTGATTATTTTCCTTATGAAATAAATGAAAATATAAAACCTGTTTATAAAACATTTAAAGGCTGGAAAACAAATATTAATAATTGTAAAACTAAAGAAGATTTCCCGAAAGAATTTAATGACTTTATCAAATATATTGAAAAACAAACCGGCGTGCCTATCAAAATTATTTCAACCGGTGCCGACAGAGCTGAAACAATTATTTTATAATTTTTTTAGGCTATGGTTTAGGTATTCTGTGAATTATTGTTTATTTTTACAAAAAAAACCTGATATGGATATAGCTATATTAAAATCACAATTTACAGATTTGGATATTTACGCACAAGAACAGCTGATAGACGAGCTCACA
>JAJRUH010000087.1 GCA_024277895.1 Bacteroidota bacterium
AACGTATGCCTGCTTGTTTTGAGCCGAAATATTCAGGGAAATTAAACTAATTATTAATGTAAGAACTGTTTTTTTAGTTGTAAGTTGAAAGCTCATAGCGGTATATTTTTTAAGATTTTGTTAAAATCTGAATTTAGGCAAAATCGGCAGTTGACAAATCATATTTTTCTATTCTGCCTTACCTATAAAATCATAATCAATTTCTCTTTTGTGAAAGTATAAAAAATTATCTTTATCATCAAATAGTTCAATAACTTCTTTTCGTTTTAAATTAGTTACCTTTTCAGAAAGTAAACTTTTGAACGAACTGTATTTCCACTCTTTAAAATCATCTATAAATCCGTGATGTTCAGGATTATAGTGTATGTAATGAATTAGATTTCTAATATATTTGTTACTTTCAATATGTATTCTTTTAAAAGGTCTTTCAAATAAAGTTCCTCGTCTTTTTTGCTGTTTGTTATATGCTTTTGCATATGAATTAAACAGTTTTGAAAATTGATTTGAAATAAAGTTTGTTAAACTTGCTTGATTTCGGCGTTCGGCTTTCAGACCTGACAGGTTTTGAAAACCTGTCAGGTCTTTATCTTCTTTAATACGAATTAAAAAATGAAAATGATTCGGCATTAAACAATATGCAAAAGTATCGGCAACAGGATTTATATATTTTGAAAATTGTTGCAGAAAAAAATTATAATTATCATTTTTTGTAAATAACAAATCTTTCCCTGCAGCGTGGTTATAAATATGATAATATTTATCAGGTTCAAGCGGTGAAACGTAATTTTTCATTTGTTTTTCTTTCAACTTTCAGAAAATCTGAATTCAAACAAAAATAATAAAACCTTTAATGAAACGACAATCTCATTTGTTTTTTTTCGTCTTCAATATCTTGTAACATTTCTTCTACGTTTCCGGCAGGATAATTTCCGGTGAAACAGGCATCGCAAATTCCTATATTTTTGAAAAGTTTTTTCAAATCTTCCGGTTTCAAATAAAAAAGGGCGTCGGCACCTATATATTTTCGTGTTTCTTCAATACTTAAATTTGCGGCAATAAGTTCTGTTTTTGCCGACATATCAATACCGTAAACGCAAGGATTGACAACCGGCGGTGCAGCCGACACAAAATAAACTTCTTTTGCTCCGGCATTTTTTAAGATTTGCACAATTCGTTTTGATGTTGTTCCTCTTACTATCGAATCGTCAACTACGACAATTTTTTTGCCTTCAATTGCTTTTTTTATCGGGTTAAGTTTTTGTTTTACGATATTTTCTCGCTCGCTTTGCTTTGAAGCGATAAAACTTCTGCCTATGTAATTACTTTTTACGAGTCCTCTGTGATAAGGGATACCTAGAGATTCCGCCAATCCGGATGCGGCAAAATATCCGGATGCGGGAACATCAATAACTACATCGGGTTTTAAACCGGCTTCAATTATTTGTTTTGCTATGAAATTCCCCATTCTTACACGCCTTCCGGCAACGTTCTTATCGTAAAAAACAGAATCTTCGCGAGCAAAATATATGTATTCGAACGAACAAAAATGTTGCTTTTCGGCAAAACCTGCGGCAGAATGAACTTTATGCTTATTGTCGATAAAAATTATTTCTCCGGGGGCTAAATATTTTACTATTTCATAGCCGAGATGATTAAAAGTAATACTTTCGGAAGCGAAACCGTAAACCGCACCTTTTTTTGTTACTTTTTTGCCGAGAATAAGCGGGCGAATGCCGTTGGGGTCGTTGAAAGCAAGCAATCCGTAGTTTGCAATTACGGAAATTACGGCATAAGCACCTTCTATTTTTTGTTGAGTTTGTTTTACGGCATCGAAAATATCATCGACTTTAATATTTTTCAGGTCTTTATTTTTCAACTCGGCGGCGAAAGTGTAAAGCAAAATTTCCAAATCGTTGGATGATGTCGGCAAAACGTGATAGTCTTCATACAATGCTTTGTTCATTTTTTTAAAATTGGTAACATTGCCGTTATGCACCATTGAAATTCCGAAAGGATAATTTGTCGTAATTGGTTGTGCATTAATAATATCACCTGTTCCGTGTGTTGTGTATCGAACGTGTCCTATTCCTACGTTTCCGCAAAGGCGTTCGATGTGTTTTTCGTTGAAAACTTCGTTTACCAAGCCCAAACCTTTTTTGGTATGGAAAGTATTTTTAAAAGTTACGATGCCTGCGCTGTCTTGCCCTCTGTGTTGCAGTGTTAAAAGCCCGGACATTATGTCGTAAACTATTTTTTCTTCGCCGATGAAACCTGTTATTCCGCACATTTTTTTAGTTATTAGGGATTAGTAATTAGGAATTAGGAACTAGGTGTTAATAATTAGGGACTAGGTGCCGGTAATTAGGGACCGGGAACCTGGTGCCGGTCAGTTTAATGTTTTAATTAGTCCCGTTAATATTTTTGATATTTCGTTTGATAAATCATACAATTCTTTAAATTCGTTTTCTGAAATTTTACTTAAATCCAAAGCAAGATACAACATTGAACGGACTTCTCCGTTTGAACCTTTCGCTACATAAAGAAAATATTTGAACTCGTTATTTGTTCTTCTTTCAAAACCTTCGGCAATATTATTCATAACGGAAACAGCCGCCCGCTCAATTTGATTTTTAAATCCGAAATCTTTACTGTTTTTAAATATACTATAAATTTTCAAAACTAACTCTCTACTTTTTTGCCAAGCAACAATATCTTCAAATTTTATTATTCCCATTACTTTACTTTTTATTTTTTAAATCAATTTACATATAAACCATTTTCCCTAACCCCTAATCCCTAATCCCTAACTCCTAACTCCTCGCTCCTAACTCCTCGCTTCTAACACATCTTTCAATGTTTCGGGATAAAATTTATGCTCAACGTTCAGTCCTCTTTTTTCGACTTCTTCCAAAGTGTTACAACCCTGTAAATTTACGGTTTTTTGTGCAATTATTTTTCCGGTGTCAACGCCTTCATTCACGTAGTGAACCGTTATTTTTGTCTCTTGCATTTTATTTTTAAAAGCCCATTCGTAAGCGTGTAATCCTTGATGCAGATTTGTATCTGCCGGATGGATGTTTATTATTTTTCCGGAATATTTTTTTACGAAAATATCGGATAAAATACGCATATAGCCGGCTAAAATTATATAATCGAATTTATAATTTGAAAGTAATGTAATCACTTCTTTATCAAATTCTTGCCTTTTTTTACCTTTTGAAGAAATTGATGCTGTTTCAATACCGTAATTTTCGGCAGTTTGCAATCCTTTTGCTTCTTTTTTATCTGAAAATACCAAAACCGACTCGGCAATTCCTTTGAGAATACCGTTTTTGCACTCTTTTAGAATTGCTTCCATATTTGAGCCTCTGCCGGATATGAATATTACTATTTTTGTCACTTCGTTTAGTTGAAAGTTTATAAAATTGAAAGCTCTTAAAGTTTTTAAAGTTAAAAGTTTTTAAAGTTAAAAGTTTTTAAAATGTTTGTTTTTGCGTTTTCCTATGTCTTCTCTGAAAAACATATTCTTAAAATAAATCTTATTTACTTCTTTGTAAGCATTATCCAGTGCTTTATTTAAAGTTTTACCTCTGCCGACGATATTTAAAACCCTTCCTCCGTTTGTAAGCATAACACCTGCTTCATTTTTTGTTCCGGCGTGAAAAATTAAAGTATTTTCCGAAATATTCTCTAAACCGTTAATTACGTAATTTTTACTATAAACTTTCGGGTAACCTCCCGAAACCAGCACAACATCACAAAAATAGTCTTCTTCAAATTCAAAATTAACATTATTTAAATTACCTGAAATACAGGCATTTGCAATTTCATACAAATCATTTTTAAGAGCGGGTAAAAGAACTTCGGTTTCGGGGTCGCCGAAGCGGACATTGTATTCAAGAAGATACGGTTCGCCGTTTTTCACCATAATTCCGAAATAAATTACTCCTTTGTAATTCATTTTTTCGGTTTGAATGCCTTTTAAAGTCGGATTTACAATTTTGTCTCGAATTTTTTGCATTAATTCATTACTTATACCGTCAACGGGGCTGTATGCTCCCATTCCGCCGGTATTCGGACCTTTGTCGCCGTCGAGAAGTTGTTTATGGTCTTGCGAGGGTTGCAACAACTTTATTGTTTTGCCGTCGGTAAATCCTATGATTGAAATTTCATCACCTTTAATTTTATCTTCAATAATGAAATTTACGTTCTCTCCGTATGCTTTTTCAAGTTCTTGCAATGCTTCGTTTGCTTCATCAATTGCAGAACATACAAAAACACCTTTGCCGGCTGCCAAACCGTCAAATTTTATGACTAAATCGCCGAGTTTTTTTGCCGTAAAGTATTTTGCATCATTTGTATTATTAAAAATCTTAAAATCTGCCGTTGCAATACCGTATTTTTTCATAAACTGTTTCGCAAAAATCTTTGAAGCTTCTAATTGTGCGGATTGTTTATCGGGACCGAAAACTTTTATGTCTTTATTTTTGAAATAATCTACAATGCCGGCTGCCAAGGGTTGCTCGGGACCTACAAAAATCATATCAATCTTATTGTAAATGCAGAATCGTTCTACTTCATCAAAGTCATTTACATTAATCGAATGACTGTTAGGAATACCGCCGTTACCGGGAAGCGTAAACACATTTTCCCAAGTAAGGGTTTGAGCAAATTTCCGCGCAAGTGCGTGTTCTCTGCCTCCGGAGCCGATTATTGCTATTTTATTCTGTGTCATTTTATATTATTATATTTTATCTGTTTTTTTAATTTTAAAAAGACAACTTTTTGTATTAATTTTTATAATAGTTTAACCAAATAATAAAATTTATAAGCATTCATACATTATTTTATTTAATTAGTTTCTCTTGCATTGTTGTTATTCTCCCAAATAAAACCGGGATTTTTTTTATTTTTATACAACTTAAAAAACAAATAAATGAAATAAAATTATCTCTCTGACACAGCTACAAATATACGGTTGTGTACCCGAATTAACAAAAGTAATTTGACAATATTTATCAATGTTGTGATTTCAAAATAATTTCTCAAAAAGATATTTAAAAAATCAATATATATTTATATATTTGAATAAATATCGGAAAAAATGACTTCAATAAATAAAAAATACGATTACATAATAATAGGCTCGGGCTTCGGAGGTTCGGTTTCGGCATTACGACTTTCCGAAAAAGGGTATAAAGTATTGGTTATTGAAAAAGGGAAATGGTTTAAAGATAAGGATTTTCCGAAAACAAATTGGAATATAAGAAAATGGCTGTGGGTACCGGCATTAGGACTATACGGCATTCAAAAAATAAGTTTTTTACGACATATTTCGGCAATGAGCGGTGTGGGTGTAGGCGGAGGTTCGCTGGTGTATGCCAACACTTTACCAAAACCGAAAAAACCGTTTTTTAATCACGGGTCGTGGGCTGAACTTACCGACTGGGAAAAGGAACTTGCACCATATTACGAAACGGCTTGGAAAATGCTCGGTGCAAGCATTAATCCGGTTTTGGGCGAAAGCGACAAAGCATTCCGACAACTTGCGAAAGATACGGGAAAAGAGGATAAATTCAGACCGGTAAAAGTTGCCGTATATTTCGGAGAAAATGATGTTACCGTTGACGACCCGTATTTTAACGGTAAAGGACCGACAAGAACCGGCTGTATTCAATGCGGTGCCTGTATGACAGGTTGCAGGCATAATGCAAAAAATACTTTGGATAAAAATTATTTGCATCTGGCACAACAGCTCGGTGCTGAAATTATTGCAGAACAAGAAGTTACGGATATTATTCCGCTTGACGGAAAAAACGGAGCCGCAGGTTATGAAATAAAATTCAGGACTTCAACAAAATTTTTTAAAAAGAAAGGAAGCGTAAAGGCAAAAGGGGTTATTTTATCCGGAGGAGTTCTCGGAACGGTTCCTTTGTTGTTAAAACAGAAAAAGAAAAATTTGCCGAATTTAAGCGATAAAATCGGCGATAGCATTCGCACAAATAACGAAGCTCTGATTTTGACGGTAACGGCAGATAAAAACAAAAATATGTCGGAAGGAATTGCAATAGGTTCTATTATTGAGCTTGACGAGAACAGTAATGCAGAACCGGTAAGATACGGTAAAGGTTCCGGTTTTTGGCGACTTTTGGTTATGCCTATGGTCAGTGAAAAGAATTTCTTTTTACGAATTTTAAAACTTTTTACGATACCGTTTACGGCACCTTTAATGTGGCTTAAAATATTTTTTGCACCCGATTTCGGAAAGCAAACTTCCGTAATTTTATTTATGCAACATATTGACAGCACTTTAGAATTACGAAGAAAATTATTAGGCATAGGAACTAAAATTGAAAAAGGCAAAAATCCGACTGCATTTATTCCGGAAGCTCATAAATTTGCTCACGAATATGCAAAAATAATAAACGGAAAACCTACGGTTATGCTTACCGAAACTATTACGGGCATTCCGTCAACGGCACATATTCTCGGAGGTGCGGCTATGGGCAGAGATGCCGAAAGCGGTGTAATTGATAAGAATAATAAAGTTTTCGGTTACGAAAATATGTATGTTTGCGACGGTTCTATGATTTCGGCAAATCCGGGTGTTAATCCGTCATTAAGTATTACGGCTATCAGTGAGAGAGCTATGGATTTGATAGAAAACAGCAGCCCCTATTAATATAAATAGATGTTTATATCTGATTTATTTTTTGTTTTATTATTTTTTTACTTACTTTTGTTTCTTTAATAAAAATTGCCAGTTTTTCTATCTATTTTTATATTTTTTAATCAATTATAAATAAATCTGTCAATTTAGGTTTTACACAAACATGAAACACCTATGTCTAATAAATTCGGCACACAAGGAAATGATTATTGCACGCAGAGAATACAATAAAAAGAAATAATTTTGCATGCGGGTGTTCCTATCTGACCTTTGAAAATTATAAATATAAACAGATGAAAAAAAGAATCGGATTTAAAAAATTAGTTACAGGCTTTGTTGTGATATTAACGATTACTCTATTTTCTGCAATATTTAGTTCTGTAATAATTAACAATAATTCAAATAGGATATTACACGTAAATAACGACATTTATCCTTTTACGGATAAACTTGCAAAATTTGAACAAATTGTTCTAAAGTCTAAAATGCTTATAACAAACTGGGTATATTTACAATACAAT
>JAJRUH010000088.1 GCA_024277895.1 Bacteroidota bacterium
AAATATCAATTTGAAATTAATTAATTCTTTCGATTTTTTTTCGTTGTATGAAACAGGTTTAATATTATTATTTTGCTTAATTGTTTTGATAAGGTCCGAGATATCATCAGGCAAAAACATTTTTCCGCCCGTATTTTTTGACATTGCAAACAGTATTTTATGATTAGCTTTTGTTTGAAATGCTTCCGTATTAACCGAAATTACTGAAAAAATACCGGTTTCTTTGAATTTTTTGCCGTTTATAACGGTTTCTGCTTTCCAAGAATAGTCTCCGACAGGTAGTTTCCCGAGATTCAGCTTGTAGGTTTTTCCTGTTTTTTTGAAATTGAATTGTTTTTTATTTTTTGTGCTGTCCGTAAGTTCAAACTTAATATTTTTCACTTCGGTAAGCTCAAAATTCTTATCGTAAGTTTCTGCTTTTATTAATATTTTTTGGTTTTCCGGAATAATTTTTTCAGTAATTATATTAAAACGATTTTTATTTTCTTTTGAAATCATATATTGCACAATGCTGTTAATCAGCTCATTAAAAAGATAATGATTTTGATTTAGTTTGTAGTCGAAAATTCTCCAACGCCAAATTCCTTCTCCGGTAATAAATGCGGTTTTTTTGTTTCCGCTAAGGAACGCAATTAAAGGTAATTTTGTATTAATTGATTTTATTTGTCTGTAAAAGAGAATTTGATTTAGCCCGGTTAATTTATAATCACCGAAAGCAGATAAAAGGGGAGGAGAGTTCTGCGTTACGGTTTCAATTTCGGGATTTATTTCAAATAAGTTAAAGTTTTTGTTCAATTTTCCGGTTACTTCGTCGGGTGAATTTGAATATGCACCTGTTGTAAGTCCGGTATTTAAATTATCGAATTTTTTTAATGAACTTTGGCTGCCGAGCATATAGATAACAGGAATATTTGAGTTTAAAATTTGTTTCATTACCGTAACGGCTGAATTATATTTTGAGGGTAACTGATTTAAAATTATCAAATTATATGATTTAACGGATTTTGAAAACTTATTTATTTGGTAATAATCAGTTATTAAGTTTTGGTTTAGCTTTAAAGCATTACGAATTGCTGCAATATCGGGGTGGGGGGCATCGCTTAATATTAAAATCTTTTGCTTTTTATCCGAAACTTCAATAATAATTTGTTTAGAATTATTTTGAAGGTTTATTTCTTCCGGTAAACCGGACAGAGTAATTTTAAATTTATGGAAGCCGACTTTTCCTGTTTTAATTTTAATATCGAAAGTTTTATAATATTCTTTAGAACTAATTATTACGGTTTGATTATGAACAAGTTGATTGTTATCAAATATTTTCAGATATGTTTTACCTCCTTCTAATTTATCGGCTTTAATTTTAATTCGCAAGGGAAGTTTTGAATTTAAGAAGGCTGTTTTGTTGTATTTTATGTCGGTTAAAATTAAATCTTTTTTGGTTGTTGTGTCTCCCAAAGCAATGGTGTAAACCGGGAAATTTAATGACTGAACCTCATATTCAGGATTATTTCCTTTGTTATAAATACCGTCCGATGCCAATATAATTGTCCCGATATTCCGATTGTAATATTTATTTTTAAGTTCTGAAATTGTTTGTGCGATATCAGTTTCTTTATCCTTAAAATTAAATGTATCGGTTTTTGTAACATTTTCGCCGAAAGCATAAGTTTTAAAGATATAATTACTGTTTGCCTGAAAGAATTTTTTTAATTCCGATGAAATTTTTTGAACAGTATTTTTATCGTTTGAAACAGATTCCGAATTATCCTGAGCATATATTATTATGGGTTTTTCAATTGTTCTGCCGATATTTTTTATTATCGGCGAAAGTAACATAAAAGCAATAATGCTTACAGATAAAAAACGTAAGATGAACATTAAATTTTTTATTAATCGAGAGGCTTCTTTTAATTTTTCGTTTTTTCTGTATAAAAACCAAGCATATAAGAAACCGCCGATAAGGCAAATAGGTAAAAACCACAGGGAATATTGAGCAGATATTGAAAACATAATGAGAAATAAAAAACGACTTCTTTACAAAAGTAAAAAAGTCGCTTAAATAATTCATTTTATTTCAAAATAAATAATCAAATTTAAGTATTCATTGCCCCGCAAACGTGAATTACTTGTCCGCTGACATAAGACGAAAGGTCTGAAGCAAGGAAAATACAAGTATTTGCAACGTCTTCCGGAGTTCCTCCTCTTTTCATAGGGATAATTTTAAGCCATTCTTCACGTGCTTTTTCCGGAATTTTTGCTGTCATTTCGGTAATTATGAAACCGGGAGCAACGGCATTACTGCGTATATTTCTTGCACCGAGTTCTTTGGCAACGGATTTAGTAAAGCCGATAATTCCGGCTTTTGATGCCGAATAATTTGACTGACCGGCATTTCCGCTTACGCCCACTACCGAACTCATATTAATTATTGAGCCGCTGCGTTGTTTCAGCATATATTTTTGCACGGCTTTGGTCATATTAAATACCGATTTTAAGTTTACCTTAATAACTAAATCCCATTGTTCTTCTGTCATTCTCATTAAAAGAGTGTCTCTGGTTATGCCTGCATTATTTACCAAAGCATCTATTTTGCCGAAATCTTCGATAATTTCATCTGTGGTTTTTTGTGAATTTTCAAAATTACTTGCGTCAGAAGCATATCCTTTGGCTTTTACTCCCATTTTTTCAAGTTCTTTTTCAAGATTTGTCATATCGTCGTTTCTTACCAAATCGGTAAAAGCAATATCAGCACCTTGTTTAGCAAATTCTACGGCTATTGCTTTTCCTATTCCTCTGGCAGCACCGGTTATTAACGCAACTTTTCCTTCTAATAATTTCATATTTTTAAAAATTATGTGTTATACAGCAGACAAAAATAGGATAAAATAAAAAATTTCCAAAATGAAATACGTTTTTAACAGAAATTAACACATATCAATTTCTTTTCATTTTTCGGAAAGAAACATTTTAATAATCTTGATTTGACATAATAACTATATTCGGTACATTAAATAAAACATTTCCTTCGGCAGTCGATTCTTTTGTATAAACGGTTAATTATTATTTGTACTGTTAATAAAAAATTTAATTTTGCGGAATAAATATTATAAGAATCTTGGAAAATAAAATAAAATCATCTCAGCATAAACTTTCAGAAATAAGAGCTACTGCAATTTGCGGTAACGATATTTCATCTTCGGTTTTATATGTCGCTGCATTAGCAATAATTGCTGCCGGACAATATGCTTGGATTGCACTTTTAATAGTTGCTGTTGTATTGTTTGCTTTCAGAAAAATATACGGAGAAGTTGTAGGAGCTTTGCCGTTAAACGGTGGTGCATATAACGCATTACTGAATACGACCGGGAAATCAACGGCTTCGCTTGCAGCAACTTTAACACTGTTGTCGTATATTGCAACGGCTGTTATTTCGGCAACAGAAGCAATGCACTATTTGCACAGTATTATTCCGACTTTTAGTGTGATGATTGCTACAATTATTTTGTTGGCTTTATTTATGGGCTTAACAATTATGGGAATTACAGAATCATCATTTGTGGCTATGATGATTTTTATTTTTCATTTGGTTTCTTTGATGGTTCTTGCAGGAGCTATTTTTTATTGGCTGTTTCATAACGGTTTTAATATTTTTTCGGCAAACAGTAGTTTGCCTCCGAGAGAAGGCAGTGTAGTGAAAGCTATATTTTGGGGTTTTGCGGCTGCTATGTTGGGGATTTCGGGTTTCGAGAGTTCTGCAAATTTTGTAGAAGAACAGAAAACGGGTGTTTTTCCTAAAACATTAAGAAATATGTGGATTGTTGTCAGTGTCTTTAATCCGCTGATGGCATTTCTTGCTTTATCATTGGTTCCGGTTTCGGAAATTGCTGTTCATACAACAGATTTACTGTCGTATATGGGAACAATTTCCGGCGGCAAATGGTTGGCAATTATAGTTTCAATTGATGCGGTACTGGTTTTAAGCGGTGCCGTTTTAACTGCATTTGTCGGAGTTTCCGGTTTATTGGAACGAATGACTTTAGATAGAATTCTTCCGAGATTTCTTTTGAGAAAAAATAGAAAAAACAGCTCGTATCGTATTATCATTCTGTTTTTTATACTCTCTGTGTCAATTTTGTTATTTACAAAAGGACAGGTTGAACCTCTTGCCGGAGTTTATACTATTTCATTTCTTTCGGTAATGGCATTATTTGCAATAGGGAATATTCTGTTGAAATTAAGACGTAAAAAATTACCGAGACCCGAAAAAGCATCTTGGTTTGCAGTTTTATTTGCAATTATTGCAGTTATGATTGCTTTAGCCGGTAATTTAATTAAAGAACCTGAAGAAGGACAGCCGTATAATATTATTGTTTTTACATATTATTTTATTCCTACGATGCTGTTTATTATTTTTATGTTGAACAGAATTCTTATTTTAAAAGCAATTTTAAGTTTTGTTGATTATTTGTTTGTGAACCTGTTAAAAACACTCAGAAAATTTGAGAATAATATTAAACATATTATGATTGATATTAATTCTCAGGAATTTGTGTTTTTTACAAAAGGAGATAATATTGTTTCTTTGAATAAAGTTCTTCTGTATATACAAAAAAATGAACATACAAGAAAGATTAAAATTGTTCATATCATTGACAGTAATGAAAAAGAACTGCCTGAAAACTTATTAAGAGATATTAATTTTTTAGACAGAGAATACCCTGATATAAAAATTGAATTTGTTGAAGTTATAGGAGAGTTTTCTCCTGAATTTATTGCTCAATTATCGAAAGAGTGGGAGATACCTATTAACTTTATGTTTATCGGTTCGCCGAGTGATAAATTTCCGCATAAATTAGAGGATTTCGGCGGATTGAGGTTAATTATTTAAAAGTATAACCAAGTAAATCTTCATAAAATGTCGGATAAGATTTGTTAATACATTCGGCATTATTAATTATTATTTCTTTTTCGGAAGCTAATGCGGCAGTTGCAGCAGCCATAGCAATTCTGTGGTCGTTATGTGATTCAACGATACCTCCGGATATTTTTCCGCCTTCTATGAACATTTTATTATTGATAATTTTAATATTAATACCGATTTTTTTAAATTCTTGTTGTAAAACTTCAGCACGATTACTTTCTTTATGCTTTAAACGATTTACTCCGATAATTTCAGAAGTTCCGATACAGCAGGCTGCCATTACAACTAAAGGCGGAAATAAATCCGGACAGTCAGTCGCATTAAATTTAAAAGCTTTTAATTTACTTTTTTTTGTAATCACTGCATCTTTATTTACAGTAATTGTACCGTTTGCAAAATGAATTGCATCAATAATTTTTTTATCGGCTTGTACGGAATTTATATTTAGACCTGTTACTTTTATTTCTCCTGCAATTAATCCTGCAACCAGCAGAAATGAAGCACCGCTCCAATCGCCTTCAACGGTATAATTTATTGCTTTAAATTGTTGATTTCCTTTAATATGAAACTCTTTATAATTTTCATTTCTTATTTTAATACCAAAGCTGCTTAATATATTCAATGTCAGGTCTATATACGGTTTGCTTTTAAGATTGTGAACTTTGATTACAGAATCTTCTTTTACTTTAGGCAGAGCGATAAGTAAACCGGTAAGAATTTGAGAACTTAAAGAGCCGTCGATTTCAGCGTTTCCGCCGGAAAGTTTTCCTGATACTGAGATCGGAATAAATCCCTTGTTGGTTTGACATTCAATTCCTAATTGAGTTAAAGCTGCTTGAATTTCATTTATCGGACGTTTTTTTAAAGATCCTGTGCCCTTAATTGTAACTGTTTTTCCGAAAAGAGCTGTTATCGGGCTGAACATTCTCACACTCAGACCGGATTCTCTGCAATTTATTGTATTTGATATTTTATTTTTACCGGGACGAATTATAATTTTATTAATTTCAATAATTACTTCTGCACCGAGATTTTCGGCAATTGATAAAGCAGCTTTGCAATCATTGCAAAAAGAAGGATTGTATATTATAATGTCGTCTTCGGCTAAAACAGCACAAGCAATAACTCTTTGAAATACACTTTTAGATGCAGGTGCTTTAACGGTTTTATTTATTTTTTGTGATATTGCAATTATTGTTTTAGTCATAGTAGAGTTGTTGTTTGCATATATAAACAGATTAAATTCTGAGCATATAGATTTTGTGCAGGAAAAATATCTTTATTGAATAAGACTCTTAACTAATATCAACATTTATATTACTATTATTACTATCTGTTTAAATATTACATTTCACACAAATAACTTAAATTTACACAGAAGTATCTGTGAAATTATGTGAGTTAAGGCTTACTGAAAAACACTAATGTATTTGTATTTCAGTTACTTATAAGGTTGTTTGCATATACAAGTGCAAGGTTTTTAATTCATTTCACCCTATTTCCTTGCATTTGTGTAAAATATTTTAGCTGCCCACAGGCACATCATCTTTCAAATTTCTCTTATTTCGCAGTATTTATATACGACTTCAAACGAGAAACTTGAAATCTAATGCACCTGTGAGCTTTTCAGCAAGCCCGAGTTATGTGTGAATACATTACTGTTTTTCAGCAATTCAACAATCATATTCAATATCAACTAAATGTCTGTTTAAGTATCTTTATTTTGAGACTTATTCTTTATTGAAAATATTAAATATTTTTCTGAATACATCAGAAATAAGTGTCAGATAAATAATAAGTGTTGTAAACCAAATAAATATGATGTTAAACCAAACTGTATCAAAAGTATATGGACCGATTCTTTTTACGGGTGCGTAAAAATGTGCTCTGCCTATATTTGATTCGGGAAGTTTAAATATAGGGTCAATTACCTGAACCAGTTCATTGTTCTCTTCTTTTACAGCAGCAAATTCAGCTTTATTACGTAATATTTCTTCCAATTTTTTATTGTGATTTTTCTGCTTTAATTCAAAAACGGCATCTCTGCCCCCTAATTTATTAATTAAAAAACGAGATACAGAATCAGTTTTAAGATTTAATTTATATTGATTTTTATTCAGAAATTTTGAGAATCTGTCAAAATAATTTTCTAAAGCATTATAAACTTCGGAATTGAAATTTTTGATGTTTATTTTATCAATTTCATTAAATTGAACCGGGCTGTTGTTGTTTAAATTTATCAGCTCATTTTTTAAAACTGTCAGTTTATGTATTGTAATATTTGTATCTTTCTTTTTTTTAAGATTATTAATGCAAGTATTTGCATAATTTTTCAATTCGGGAATTAAATAGGACAATTTATAATTATTTTGACTTTTAAGCATGTCGACTTTAAAGTAATATTTTTCATAATTATTGTCTTTAAATTGTGCGACTGCAAGTGCTTCGTATGCCCATCGCGAAGTCATTAAATCGCCGACTACCGGAACTTCTTTATATGAAGTTAAATCTTTATGTAATTTTGTAAAGTCAACAATTGCACCGCTGAATAATAATTGCGGAACCAGAATAAACGGAATGGTGATATAAATTGTTACGACAGAATCAAAAACTGCAGAAATGTTTAATCCGAGAATATTGGCAAAAGCTGCTGTAGTAAACAAGATTGCCCAATATATTAATGTCATTCCGTGAATTTCTAAAATTAAATTCCCGATAATTATAAATGTTAAAGTTTGTATTGCCGAAATAATAAAAAGGACAATAATTTTTGAATTTAAATAACTTATTCTGCTCAGATTTAAAAATTTCTCACGATTAAGAATTTTTTTGTCTTTAATGATTTCTTCGGCACTTAAAGTCATTCCGAAGAACAGTGCAACGGTAACAGCCATAAATAAATAGGCAATTATATTTACATTTTCCGCAAATATATATGCATTGGGGTTGGTGTCGGTTCCGCTGATATATTTTGTAAAATAGCCAAGAATTACGGCTAATATCGGTGCTTCAAAAAAAGTTATTAAAAGATATTGTTTATTTGTGAGTTTGGACTTTATATTACGGATAGTAAAAATTAAAAATTGTTTAAATCCGGAAGGAATTTTAAAATGATTTTCCGGAAGTTTTTTGTCAATTATTTCAATTTCGTCATTCTGTGCTTCGGGTTCAATTTCATTTTTAAATTTAATATACCATTCTTCAGGATTTATTTTTCTGACTTTGGTAACCTTTCCGTATTCATCTACAACTTTCGATTCTAATATTTCAAGCGGTTGTTGCGCATCAACATTTCCGCAGCAAGAACAACCCGATTCTTCGGGATTTACATAATTTGCCGCTTTCTTAAAATAGCCGAGTGCATCAACCGGATTTCCGTAATATACAGGATGACCGCCTTTATCCATCATTAAAAGGCTGTCGAATAATTTGTATATGTCGGAAGATGGTTGGTGAATATTTACCAAAACCAACTTATTTTTTAATGCTTGTTCTTTGAGTAGGTTCATTACCATATCCGAATCCATTGAAGATAAACCGGACGTGGGTTCATCAACAATAAGAATTGCGGGTTCTCTCATAAGTTCAAGAGCGATATTCAAACGTTTTCGCTGACCGCCGCTGATAAATTTGTTTGTAGGTCCGCCTACCGTCAGGTTTTTTACATCTGTTAAATCTAAATCAGTGAGTACTTTATCAACTGCTTGTTTAATTTGTTTATTTGTAAAATTACTGAAACAAAGTTTAGCATTGTAATATAAATTTTGATAAACGGTTAACTCTTCAATCAGTAAATCATCCTGAGGAACAAAACCGATTACACCTTTCAGATTTTCTTTTTCTTTGTGTAGGTCGTATCCGTTAATAGTAATTTTTCCTCCGTGCAAAGGAAATGTTCCGTTTAATACATTCAATAAAGTAGATTTTCCTACACCGCTTCCGCCCATTATTCCCAGCATTCTGCCGGAAGTTTCGGTAAAACTGAATTTATGAATACCGTTATTTGAATTATGGTAATAAAATTCAATATTTTCTGCTTTCAGAACAACTTTGGACGAAACATCTTCATTTAAAAATCTGCTTACTATATCGCTGTAATAAATATTATTAATACGTTGACTTTTAATAACCGCACCGTTATCAAAAATATACAATCTGTCCGGATTTATATTTTGACTGTTTAAAAATAAGCTGTCGTGACCGAGATATTTCAGAACATAACTATTGGTACTTTCAATGCGGAGAATATACAGAACACCGTCAAGATTTTTAACATATTTATGTTTGAAAAGTTTATTTGTTTTCTTTTGTTCGGAATTAATAATTATGACATCTGCTTTATTTGTGAAGTCATTTATTTTATTTGTTGCCAGTTTAAATGTTTGTGAAAATTCAATTTCTGAAATATTAAAAATATCAGAAACTGTTTTTACAAAATCTAATTCTTTTTCGGTAATTAGAGAATCCTGATTAATAAATTCAATTAATCGAATAACAACAATAATTTTTTCTTTTTGTTGAAGCTGTTCATTAATTTCACTACATATTTTAAGAACTTTTACCGAATTTAATGATGTTTGTTTTCTAACCTTTCTGTTATCATCTTTTCTTACATGGTGGTGTAATTGCACATATTCGTCAAAAAGTTTCAGATAAATATCACTGAATTCCTGATTAAGCATCATATCAAGATAAGATTTTACAACAGTTCTTGCTTTGTCCGATACTTTTTCCGCATCAGCGTTTGCAATAATTGCAAATAATCTCATTAATGCTTTCAGAATAGTTTCATTCATAGTAAAATATTTTAAACTTTCAATTTTTCACCTTCGGATTTTGCAACAATTACGGCTCCGCAACTGTCACTCCATACATTAACAGAAGTTCTGAACATATCTAATATTCTGTCAACCGGTAAAATTAATGCAATTCCGGCTAAAGGCAAATCAACCGCCGATAAAATTATTGTAATCATTACCAAACCGGCCATAGGTATGGCAGCAGCTCCGACAGATGCCAAAAGTGCCGTAATTACAATGATAATTTGTTCGCTTAAAGATAAGTCAAATCCGTATGCCTGTGCTATAAATAATGCTGCAACCGCTTCATACAGAGCTGTTCCGTCCATATTCACCGTTGCTCCGAGAGGCAGTGTAAAACCTGAAATTTTATTTGAAACGCCGGAATTATTTTCTACGGACTCCATTGTTAGTGAGAGGGTTGCTCCGGATGAAGATGTTGAAAATGCGGTTAATAAAGCCGCCTGCATAGCTTTTAAATGTGCAAACGGTTTGACTTTTGCAATAAATTTTAATAATAATGGTAAAATAACAAAAGCATGAAATGCTAAAGCAATTAATACCGTTAAAGTATATAAACCAAGAACTTGAGTAAAATTAACAATATGATTTGCTTGTGCAGCAACTGTTTTTGCTATTAAACCGAAAACACCGAGAGGTGTAAATTTAATAATAAACATCGTAATTTTCATCATTACTTCAAAACCTGCATTGAAAAAATTTGTAAGAAAAATTCTGGATTTGGAACTTATTTTAGTGATAAAAAACCCGAATAATATTGCAAAAAATATGATTGATAACATTTTATTTTCCGAAAAAGCAACAAAAATATTTTCGGGTATTATATTTAATAAAGTATCGGAGAAACTGTGCTGACCAACAATCGGAATATCGGACGAATGAATAAAACTTTTATCAATTCCTTCACCCGGGCGAATGAGATTAACAAAAACTAAACCTGTAATAATTGCAGCTGTACTGGTCATTAAATAATACAGGATTGTTTTTAATCCTATACGACCCAAATTGCCGGCAGAACCGATATTTGTTATTCCGGAAATAATAGACATCAAAATAAGCGGAATGATAATCATTTTTAATGCTTTCAGAAAAATAATTCCCATCCAGCTTATATACTTTATTTGAGGATTATACAAACAATCTTTCAGAATTATATCTTTCTGATACTCTGTTAGTTTAACGTCGGACAGTAAATTGATATTTGTAATAAATTCATCTTCCGTATAAATTTTATCACCTATAAGTCTTTCAATATTAATAATTTGTGCATCATTAATTTTAATTTCATTTTTTACAGAAAAAATTTGTTTGTATGCTTTTAAATCAACTTTGTATTTGTCGGGAAATAATAATCCGTACAAAACTGCCAAAATTACAGCAATTAATATTTGCCAATGAAGTGCAAATTTTTTTTTCATTAAGATTGTTTTATGTTTTTTCTAAATAATGTAAAATTAAAAAAAATATTGTTTTAGTTATGTATATGTGATTAAAGAAATTTATCCTGAAATTTTATTATTTTGAAATTCTGATTATTTTGAAATTCTGATTATTTTTTTGTTTTATAATAAATTGTATTGCTGTTTTCTTGTCTGAAGATACTTTTAGCTGCTTTTAAAATCATATCTGCAGAAACTTCATTATAATTATCAATTTCGGTATTAATATCTTCGGCACTTCCTGTTAATTCATAAAAACATAGATCTGTTGCTTTATTTAAAATATCTGTTTCGGAAAAAACAAATCGTGATTCTATTTTATTTTTTACTTTCTGTAATTCTCTTTCTGTAATTCCGGATTTTATCAAATTTTCAATTTCATTAATAACATTTTGTTCGGCTTCTTTCAATGAAATTCCTTCAGACGGTTTCCCGCTGAAAACAAATAAGCCGGGATCTGTGCTTCCGCTGATATAAGCATCTAATGATGAAAAAACAGGATTTTTTTTAATTAAATTTTGAAAAAGACGAGAAGATTCTCCGTTTGACAAAATATCCGATAATAAATCTGCAGCATAAAAATCCGGATGTGTTCTCCCGCACATATGGTATGTCTGATACCAGGCATCAACAGGCACATTTCTTTCAACGGTTAATTTTCTTGCTTCTTTTTGTTCCGGTTCCGGAAGTATATTTCGTAAAGGAATTTTTCTTTTTTCTATATCTCCGAACCATTTTTCAACAATATCTTTAATATAATTAAATTCAAAATTTCCGCCGATACTTAAAACGGCATTATTAGGAGCATAATGTTTAAAGAAAAAATCTTTTACATCCTGTATTGTTGCATTTTCTATATGCGAAATTTCTTTTCCTATAGTTGCCCATTGATACGGATGAACTTTAAATGCAAGTGAACGCATTAACAGCCAAAAATCACCGTAAGGTTTGTTCAAATAGTTTTGTTTAAATTCTTCTATAACGACTTTTTTCTGAACTTCCAGACTTTTTTCGGTAAATGCCAAACTTAACATCCTGTCAGATTCCAGCCACAAAGCCGTTTCTATATTCTCTTTGGGAAGTGTTTCGTAATAATTCGTGTAATCATTATTTGTAAAAGCGTTACTGCTTCCTCCGGCTTCTTGCAAGGGTTTGTCATATTCAGGAATATTTATCGAACCTCCGAACATAAGGTGTTCAAAGAGATGGGCAAAGCCGGTTTTTTGCGGATTTTCATCTTTCGCACCTACATTATAAAGTATATTAACGGCAGCAACGGGAGTATCTTTATCTTGATGAAAAATAACTCGCAGTCCGTTTTTTAAAGTGAATTTTTCAAATTTTATCATTAATATTAAAAATTAAATCTTATGTGATTAATTTGTTCTTTTGCTGTTTTGTATTCTAAAATTATATCTGAAATAATATTTTTTACGGGTTTTACTTCTTTAATAATTGCGGAAACCTGACCTATTTCCAATTCTCCGGTTTCCGTATCTCCTTCAAACATTCCTTTTTTTGCTCTTGCTTTTCCGAGAAGTTCCGAAAGTTGTTCTTTGTTTGCTCCGTTGTTTTCTGCTTCAATCACTTCATTACAGAAATTATTTTTAATTAACCTTACCGGAACAAGTTTTTTCAGAGCCAAATATGTATCTCCTTCACCGGCATTAATAATTTCATTTTTAAAATTAGTATGAGCCGAAGCCTCTTCGGAAGCAACAAATCTGCTGCCTATTTGAACGGCATCGGCACCGAGAACCATAGCAGCCAACATTGCTCTTCCCGTTGCAATTCCTCCGGCAGCGATAACGGGTTTTGCCGTTATGCTTCTTACCAAAGGCGTAAGAACAAGGGTTGTTGTTTCTTCTCTCCCGTTGTGTCCGCCGGCTTCAAAACCTTCGGCAACTATTGCATCAACGCCGGCAGCATCGGCTTTTTCTGCAAACTTTGAATTTGCAACTACGTGAGCTACTTTTATTCCGTGTTCCTGCAGATATTTTGTCCAAGTTTTGGGATTTCCTGCAGAAGTAAATACAATTTTTACGCCTTCGTCAATAATAATTTTCATTATTTCTTCCGTTTGCGGATACAGCAAGGGAACGTTTACGCCGAAGGGTTTATTTGTTGATTTTTTGGCTTTTTGAATATGTTCTTTAAGGATTTCGGGATACATTGAACCCGCACCGATAAGCCCGAGCCCTCCGGCATTACTTACGGCAGAAGCTAATTTCCACCCCGAACACCAAATCATACCTCCCTGAATAATAGGATATTGAGTGTTAAACAATTTGCAAATTCTGTTCATTGTGTTTGTTTGATATTTTTCGCAAGATGCAAAAAAAACGGCAAACAGACAAAAACAGAAATAATTGAATTTTTAATCTACGGGAGGCCAAACGGCATTAATCAGGGGATTTTCCGGTAAATATACTATCCATAATTTGTCGCCCGGTTTTCTATATCGGTTATTGTTGTTCCAAGCTCCGGTTTTCCTTGATTGAATAAGAGTTCCGGATTTTGTTTTAAATTCATATTCCAAACGCCAAGGATGTCCTCCGTTTACGGTTTCACTTGTGTCTTTATAGATATTCGTTAATAATCCTTCGGCTTTAATTCCGTTTTTTAAAGCAGTAATTTTTCTTTCGGCATTTCGCAAACCTGCTCTTACCAAAAAAAAGCCTACAATAGGGAATAAAATTGACCATATAAAAGGAACAATGAAGATAATTCCGACTTTAAAAAGGGTATTTCCGTATTTCAATTTTTTAATATACACCTTCGGTAATTGCCTCGGAGGCGGAAGAGGAGGGTCGCCTCTGTCAATTCCCGAATTGTTGTGAGAAACGGCAGGTAAAGGACCGCCGCAACTTTTACAGTGTGTTTCCGTTGTTACCTTATTTACGGTTTTGCACCAAGGACATTCAACCTGAACAATTTCTTGTATTATTTCGGGAATTCCGTCGTTATTTATATCTGTAAGCAATTTTGTTCCGCAATTTGAACAAGTTGTTCTGTCTGTGTTTTTTGTTCCGCATTTATGACAATAAACAATCATTATATTGAAAGTTTTCAGTTACCATTTAATTTCGGTTAATCCCTTTGATTTTAAGAATTCATTTGTTTTGCTGAAATGTTTGTTTCCGAAAAATCCGTTATGAGCAGAAAAAGGAGAGGGATGTGCCGATTTTAAAATATAATGTTTTTCGGAATTAATAATCTGCCCTTTTTTTTGAGCATAATTACCCCAGAGTAAAAAAACTATATTTTCTTTTTTATTTGCAATTTTTTCGATTACGGCATCGGTAAAAGTTTCCCAACCTTTACCTTGATGCGAACCGGCTTGTCCTGCTCTTACGGTTAAAGTTGCGTTAAGCATCAACACTCCCTGCTTTGCCCAATGTTCTATATTTCCGGTTTCCGGAATAGGTTTGCCTATGTCGTTATAAAGTTCTTTGTAGATATTTCGCAGCGAAGGAGGAATTTTTACGCCGTCTTTTACGGAAAAACATAATCCGTGTGCCTGTCCTTTTCCGTGATAAGGGTCTTGTCCGATAATTACGACTTTTACGTTGTCAGCGGGACATAAATCGAATGCTTTAAAAATATCTTTTCCGGGCGGATATATTGTTTGTGTTTTATATTCGTTTCTGACAAAATCGGTTAGCTTTACGAAGTAATCTTTTTCAAATTCATTTTTCAGAAGATTTTTCCACGATTTTTCGATTTTTACATCCATTTTTAGCGATTGACAGTGTTTTTTATCTGTTTTTAAATAGTTTCAAAAGAGGTTTTATATAATCTTCGTCGGTTTTAATTTTTACATTGTCGATTCCTGTTTTATCGAATATATGCGTTACCGATTCGTATAATTGTTTCCTGTTTTGTTCAAAAGTAAGTCTTACTGATTTTTTAGATGTATCAACATAAATTTCTTTTCCGGTTTCGGCATCTTGTAATTTAATAAAACCTATATTCGGAAGTTGATATTCTTTTTCGTCATAAATATGTAAAGCTATTAAATCGTGCTTGTGTGATGCAATTTGCAGTGCTTTTTCAAAATTTTCATCAAAAAAATCCGAAATAATAAAAGCCGTACTTCTTTTTTTTACGATATTAGTAAAATATTGTAATGCTTGAGAAATATTCGTTGCTTTATTTTCCGGTTTTAGTTCTATTAATTCTCTGATAATTCGTAAAATATGTTTTTTCCCTTTTTGCGGCGGAATATATTTTTCAATTTTATCGGTAAAGAAAATTACTCCGACTTTATCGTTGTTTTGAATTGCGGAAAATGAAATTACGGCGGCTGTTTCGGTTATTAAATCTTTTTTGAAACGTTCTTTTGTTCCGAAATTTTGCGATGCGCTTATGTCGATAAGCAACATAACGGTAAGTTCGCGTTCTTCTTCATAAGTTTTTATGTATGCTTTGTCGTAGCGAGCCGTAACGTTCCAATCAATATTTCTGACATCGTCACCGTATTGATATTCACGCACTTCGCTGAAAGACATACCGCGACCTTTGAAGGCACTGTGATATTCTCCGGCAAATATTTGTTTTGATAAACCGCGAGTTTTTATCTCAATTTGTCTTACTTTTTTTAAGAGTTCTTTTGTTTCCACAATACTTCTTTTATGCGTTTAAATTCATATTTATTGTAAATATAAGTTATTGAAATTACAAAAATTACGGAAATTATGCCCATTGCCGCATCATAATAATGAGGTAGTGAAAGAGCAAAACGAATTAATATCGTAGCAATTGCAAATCCTGTATTTCTGAATACTACACAATATAAATGACTGTATCTTAACGATATAATGACAATTAAAATATCTGTAAAAATTAACAGATTGTAAAACATCGTAAAAAATTGAAATTGTTGAGCACCGTTTATATAAAGAATGACATCATAAATTCCGATAACGATAAATGCAGCCAGCATAAATAATGCAAGTGCTTTTTTTAAAGCTGTGAATTTGTATGTATCTTTATCGTTGGCTGTAATTAAACGATGTTTTTGCATTTTTTTAAAGAGCAAAATACCTCCGAAAATTAATAATGCTCCGAAAATATCAGACATAATAAAACCTGCAGGTTGCAATATTCCTGATATATCAACAGGCATATCAATATTAGAAAATTCTTTAAATGCCTGACGCAATAAAATTAAAGATAAAATTTCAAATTGTTTTGCAACGGAATCGGTTACGGAATGTGCAAGAATAAAAACCATCTCAATAATTTCTACGGCAAGCAATATTGTAAAAGTGATTTCTACGGCAAAAAAATACGTACCGGGAAGTACGGAAGTAATATTGTCCGGAAGGTTAAAATTTCTTTTAATAAAAACAACGAGCAATGAAAAAACAAAAATACCGGCTAATCCGGAACTGATTATATTAAATCCTTTCGGACTTTCAAAACTTTTTGAAATTTTATCAAAAGTTGTATAGGATATTTTAAGAAACTTATCTTTCATATATAGAAATTCACAAGTCAAAAATAATAACTAATTTGATAAAAATACGGAAATACGGAAAAAACTATTGAATTAAACTTACATTTTTAAACTTCGCACGGATAACACGGATTTACACAGAAAAGTTATGAAATATATGAATACCTTAAATCTTCAAGTCAGGGTGTGAATATGCTAATAAATAATTAGTTATAACAAACACGCTTCATTTTTATTAAAGAATTCACGTCCTGACGATCAATACCTAATCAGCCAAAATAATTGTCATTGTGCATTCGGCAATTTTTTCTTTATTTGAAAATACCTCTGTTTTTACAACGGAGATATCTCCTATGTCGCTTTGAGGAGTAAGAATTGTTTGTAAGGT
>JAJRUH010000089.1 GCA_024277895.1 Bacteroidota bacterium
CACGGCAGTTTTCACTGTTCTATTCTTAATTTTCAGCATCAGTTCAATTGTTATTGCTCTTATCTATTTCTCAAAAAGGTATATTCTGAAACCGCATTACAGAACTTAGTTATAATTTAAAACCCTTATTATGAAACATTTAATAATCTTAATTGTTATATGCTTTAATGTAAATGCCGTATTTCCGCAAGATATAATTCATCTTAAAAACGGAGGTAAAATTGAAGCAAAAGTTACCGAAATAGGAACTAAAGAAATAAAAAGTCAAGAGACTAACTTTATCGGTTTTTCGGTAAATCCGAAATACGGATATGATATATTTTCCGAAGATTTGGTTAACATTTATCCTGCAGCAGAAATAGATTTTTATTACAATAATATGATATTTTCTTCATCTTTTATTTATCAGGAAGAATTTGCCATGTTTCTCAGCCCGAATAAAAACTATCATTACCTTGATTTTTATGTCGGAAAATACAAAGACTTCGGAATGTTGAGATTAAAACTGCAAGCAGGTACAGGGATAATATTCGGAAAAAAAAGAGGGGAATTATTAAATCAATATGGAAAAACTTCTTGGTTTATTCCTAAAACAAGTGTCTTTGAAGAAGTTTCGTATCTTAACTTTGATATACCGTTACAAGCAGGTATTGAATTCATTCCTTCTAAATATTTTGCAATAGGAACAGATATAAATTTAAACCTTAATCCTGAAAAAATACTTTGCGGTGCGGCGTTATATTTAAAAATCGGAATTTTAAAAAAATAAAACGTTTTTTTTTAAACGAAAAGCAAAAAAAGAAAGAATGAAAAGCAGTTTCAGAAACAGGCATCATAATTTATTTAACATTATCGTATTTTCTTCGATTTTTGTTTTGCTTGCAGGCGGATTAATTTATCTGTTTGTAAGTTCGTTAATCAGCACGGCAGTTTTCACTGTTCTATTCTTAATTTTCAGCATCAGTTCAATTGTTATTGCTCTTATCTATTTCTCAAAAAGATATATTCTGAAACCGCATTACAGAACTTAATTATAATTTAAAACCCTTATTATGAAACATTTAATAATCTTAATTGTTATATGCTTTAATGTAAATGCCGTATTTTCGCAAGATATAATTCATCTTAAAAACGGAGGTAAAATTGAAGCAAAAGTTACCGAAATAGGAACTAAAGAAATAAAATATAAAAAATACGATTTTCAAAACGGACCCGATTATGTTATATATAAAAAAGAAACAGCATATATTTTATACGAAAACGGCAAAAAAGAATCCTTTTACGGAAAATATACCGAAGCAGAATATAAAGCCCTTTGTGAAAGAAAAGTGATTAAATTTACAAATCAAAAGAGAATAGGAGCCGGGCTTGCAACTATCGGAATTATCGGTTTTGCCCTTATTGCCGTAGATAATTATAATTATAAAATTAACAACCCCAATTCTTATAATTACGACAAAGATTTCACATATATGGCGGGATATTCTCTTTCTGCGGCGGCAATTGCCGGAGGTGCGGTAATGTATTTTATGGGTAAATACAAAACACATCAATATTCCGAAAAATTAAAAGGTATTTCATTCGGGTTTAATTTTAACGAAAAACAAAGAATATTTTCACTTGCTTACAGATTTTAAATTAATCTCAAAAAAAATGAAGAATAAATTAGTTGTATTTTTCCTTTTAGGGATATTATTTTCCGGTTGTTATACATACAATATTCCTTCGGGAGCAACAACACCCCTGATTACCGAACAAGGGGAAATAAAAGCATCGGCAACCGGAAATTTTAACGAAGCAGGAGGAACTTTTACAATTGCTTTAACAAATCACGCTTTATTTTCGGCATCCGGAAATTATATTTTTTCAAAAAATAACTATAAACAAGATTACGACAGCTTGTTTTTTAAAAAAACACCTAATAATTTTGAAGTGGCTTTCGGATATTACGGAGGAATAAAAAATTTTGCAAATAATATTATGTTCGGAATAGGAACAGGAAATAATGTTTATGATTATGCCGAAGCAACAGATTATTATCCGGGATATTTTCAATCGGAATATGTTCAGTATTTTTTACAATACAATGCCGGATTTAAATATCAAAAAAAGAGACGATACAATATCAAATTTATTGAACAGGGTTTGTCATTACGGTATGCTTATCATAATTATCATATTTTGGGTATTGCCGAAATTTATAAATATGAAGAAATTTACAATGAAGAAACCGGAAATTATGATTACAAAGATTATCTTGTTACTGACGAAGTTGAAGAAAACAGTTTTTACAACTAATTTTCGGTTTATTATTTTTTAAGAACGGGAAATGATAAAATTCAATTTGAAGTAAGCCCCGGATTTTCAGTTTACGACGACAGACTGCCGAAATTTTATAAGTTTCGAGAATTTACATCTGAATTACATTTTAATGTCGGTTTGGTTTTTAATCTTAACAATTTACTCAAAAAAAATTAGTTATATTTATTTTGTAACTTTTTTTTCGATCTTGCGTTTCATAATAAAAATCAAAAGAACTTCGAAGTAATATTTTGATTCCCAATTTATTTAGGGCTTGCTGAAAAATGCTAAATATATTGTAATTCAATACTCTACACTTGTATTTTTGTGATAAAGTGCAAGGTTTTTGAATGAAACATCTTGAAACCCTTGCACTTATTTTGATAAAACTACC
>JAJRUH010000090.1 GCA_024277895.1 Bacteroidota bacterium
GACCGCATTTAAGCTTAGATATGCGAAAACCAAGCGAAGTACACTTAAACCCAAATATTAAATACAAATCCTATAAAAAAAAGTAAAAAAATATGTATATTGCAAACTTTAAAGAAGAAAGCAGAAAAGTTATTCTGAATAATTTTCGGACAATCAAAAGTCCGAGAAAATTAATTCGGAAATAACTTTTCGGTGTTAATCATTAACAAATAATCTTTAAAAAAGAGTCAACCTATTTCAGTATAAGACAAAATGCAGAAAAAAATAATATTCTTTCGTAAAGAAGTTTTCCTGACATTAAAAAAGATTGTTGCACTGTATTATACTTTTTTAAAAAAACAATGTTAAACATAAAATTATCCGAGCTATACTAACCATATTACAGACAAGCGACATTGCAATGTATAAAATTATTATAAATCATACAATTTTTTTATAAAAGGAACAACACCCGGTCACAGTTTAATTCTGAGAACTATGTATAAAAAATAAGACATATTAAAAAAGACTGCAATCGAATGAAACTATTTTTAATAGGATTAGAAAAGCGATTCTCACATTTTTTTATACTTTTGTAAATTATTTTTAAACAGAATGAAGGGAAACAATAAAAAACAAAAACGTAAACTGCGATTATCAATTTTAGATGATCACTCATTAGAGGAAGTTAAAGCATTACGCTTATCAAGGCCGTTAATTTTTTCAATAATAGGAGGAAGTATTTTGATTATAGGTTTCTTAATTTTTCTGCTTTTAACTTATACTCCGCTAAACACTTTAATTCCGCAAAGAACTTCTGCTGTTTTAAAAAATGATGTTATAAAGAATTCACTGATGATTGATTCTCTCGAAACAGAATTATTACAGTATGACAAATATTTCAATAATATTAAAAATATTCTACAGGGGAATTTGCCTTCTGATACGTTTCAAGTTAATAAAATTTATAAAGATACTATAATAAATATCAGTAAAACAGAGTTTAACAGCTCTAAATTAGATTCTCTGATTCGTGCTCAAATTGAAGAAACCGAAACCGGAACTATAAGTCCTCAAAATAAACAAATAAAAGAGACAATAAAAAATATTCACTTTGTTGTTCCTCTTAAAGGCGTTGTAACCAATGAATTTAATCCGAAAAAATCTCATTACGGAATAGATATTGTTCCGGGAAGCGACGGAACCGTTTCCGCCACTTTATCAGGCACTGTAATTATTGCAACTTGGAGTGTTGAAACAGGTTACATAATCGGCATTCAGCATAATTTCAATTTTATTTCTTTTTACAAGCACAATTCAGTATTATTGAAAAAAGTGGGAGATCGGGTAAAATCCGGTGAATCAATTGCAATTGCCGGCAATTCGGGTGAAAATACTACCGGTCCGCATTTGCATTTTGAACTTTGGCATAACGGAACACCTGTAAATCCGAGAGATTATATCACATTTTAATTTACATATGAAAAAAATTGCAATTCTCGGTTCAACCGGTTCAATCGGTACGCAAGCACTTGAAGTCATAAATTCTAATCCTCACAAATTTACAGCCGAGATATTAACTGCCGGCAATAATGCTGAATTACTTATAAAACAAGCAATTAAATTTCAGCCTGATACTGTTGTTATTGCAAACGAAAATAAATACAAACAAGTAAGCAATGCACTGTCTTCCTTTCCGATAAAGGTTTTCGCAGGAAATAAATCCGTTGAACAAATTGTTGAATCTTCGTCAATTGATTTAGTGCTTACAGCAATGGTAGGATTCTCAGGACTCTTGCCGACAATTAATGCAATAAAAGCAAAAAAAGAAATTGCATTAGCAAATAAAGAAACATTAGTTGTTGCCGGCGAATTAATTTCAAAACTCGTAAAAGAAAATAATGTAAATATTTATCCTGTTGATTCTGAACATTCTGCAATATTTCAATGTTTAACAGGAGAATTTCATAATGAAATTGAAAAAATTTATTTAACGGCATCAGGCGGTCCGTTCAGAAAATTCTCAAAAGAAGAACTGAAAAAAGTTACAAAAACACAAGCATTGAAACATCCGAATTGGGATATGGGAGCAAAAATAACTATTGATTCTGCAACAATGATGAATAAAGGATTTGAAGCTATAGAAGCAAAATGGCTTTTTAATCTGAAACCCGAACAAATTGATATTATAGTTCACCCGCAATCAATTATACATTCATTGGTACAATTTACCGACGGCTCTTTAAAAGCTCAAATGGGTTTGCCGGATATGAAATTACCGATTCAATACGCATTTACATATCCCGACAGAATAAAAACTAATTTTAAACGTTTCAATTTCTCAGATTATCCGAAACTGACTTTTGAAAAAGCCGACAAAGAAAAATTCAAAACAATTAATATTGCTTATGAAGCTATGCGAAAAGGCGGAAATATTCCTTGTGCCGTAAATGCAGCCAACGAAATTGTTGTTGATGCATTTTTGCATAATAATATCAGTTTTCCGGAAATTTCCGAAATAATTGAAAAAACCGTAAATAAAATTAATTTTGCAGACCATGCAAATATTGAAACATATTTGGATACAGATAAAGAAGCAAGAAAAATTGCAAAAGAACTAATAACAAAATAAAGAAAATAAAGAATGGAAACGTTTATAAAAATAGCACAACTCCTTTTAAGTCTGTCAATTCTTGTTATACTCCACGAATTCGGACATTTTAGTTTTGCGAAACTGTTTAAAACAAAAGTTGAGAAATTTTACTTATTCTTTAATCCGTGGTTTTCTGTTTTCAAAAAGAAAGTAGGCGAAACCGAATACGGAATTGGTTGGATTCCGCTCGGAGGATATGTAAAAATTGCCGGAATGATTGACGAATCAATGGATAAAGAACAAATGAAACAACCTCCGCAACCATGGGAATTTCGTTCAAAACCGGCATGGCAAAGACTGTTTATTATGATTGGCGGCGTATTAATGAACTTCATTTTAGCCGGAATTATTTACATCGGCGTTCTATATGCCTGGGGTGATAATTATTTGCCTACAAATAATGTAAAATACGGAATATCAGTAGATTCTGCTGCATATAAAATCGGTTTCCGTAACGGTGATAAAATTTTATCCGTTAATAATAAAACCTTTGAACGATTTAACGAACTAAAAAAAGAAATGGTTTTAAGTTCCGAAAAAAACATTCAAATTTTAAGAAACGAAGAAAAAAAAGTTATTGTTATTGATGATAAATCGACACTTAAAGTCAGCAAAAGAAATTTTATTCAACCTCGATTTAAATTTGTAATTGCCGGTTTTGCTCCTAAATCAAATGCTGAAATTGCCGGACTCCGAAAAGATGACAAACTCATAGGCATAAATGACAGTTCTGTATTATTTTTTGATCAATTCAGTCACTATTTTAAAATACATAAGAATGTATCCGTAAATCTTAAAATAAACAGACAAGGAAATATCTTAACCATTCCTGTTAAAATTGACTCATCCGGAATGATTGGCGTTGCCGTAAAACCTTTTGCCGGTTTAGAATTCAAACATCAAAACTATTCATTTTTTGCATCAATTCCTGCAGGAATTTCAAAAGGACTTGAACTGACAAAAGATTACTTACGCTCTTTCAAACTAATTTTTAATTCAAAAACAAAAGCCTACAAATCTGTCGGAAGTTTTGTTACAATCGGTAATATGTTCCCCGGAGTGTGGGATTGGCAGGCATTTTGGTCAATGACAGCATTTTTATCAATTATTCTTGCCGTTGTAAATTTATTGCCGATTCCTGCTCTTGACGGAGGACATGTTATATTTGTTCTTTATGAAATGATTACGCGAAGAAAACCGAGTGATAAATTTATGGAATATGCACAAATTACCGGTTTTGTTATTTTATTAGCAATAATGGTACTTGCACTTAAAAACGATTTCGTAAATTTTAATCTGTGGGATAAATTTTTGGCTTTATTTTAAATTTTTCCTTATATTTGCATAAATCTAAATAACAAAAAAATGACATTATTTATTATATCGGGTATTGTAGGGCCATGGCAAATTGTTCTGATTGTTGCAATTGTTGTATTACTGTTCGGCGGTAAAAAAATCCCTGAACTGATGAAAGGACTCGGACAGGGAATGAAAGAATTTAAAAATGCCACAAAAGATAAAGATAAAGAAGAAGAAATTGACAGTAAGAAAGATACTGCAAAAAATGACAATTAAATTTTCTCTTTAAAATATTTTGAAGCCGAGTTTTCTCGGCTTTTTATTTTCCAATCATTTCCTGAAATATATCATTGAAGAAATCGTTTAATATATAAGAACTTTAAATTCTTTTAAAATGAACAAAATAATCATTTCTCTCACAATTTTTATTGCAATATTTTCTTCTTGTGCCGAAGATTCAGGTCCGTATGTCCCGGCATCAACCGGTACTCCGGGACATATTCTTATCATTATGGAAAATCAAAAATGGAAATATGCTCCGGGAGAAACTGTTCGAGAAGTTTTTGACAAACCTTATCAAGTTTTACCGCAAGACGAACGTTCGTTTGATTATTCTCACATTCCGCCTGAAGCATATTCAAGTTTACTTAACAAAAGCAGAAATATTTTAATTGCAAAAATATCTATAAATGTTAAAAAACCCGAAGTACTTATAAGCAGAAATAAACATGCAAAACCTCAATTAATTATTATTGTAAAAGCAAGAAATGATAAAGAATTTGTTAAATTATTTAAAAAACATGCCGATAAAATCTTACACAGTTACACAAAAGCCGAACGCGAAAATTTGATTAAAGTTTACAGCGGAAAATTTCTGGAAAAGAAAATAAATAAGAAATTAAAAGAAAAATATCATATTAACTTAGCCATTCCTCAAGGTTACACATTAGATGTTAACAGCTCCGATTTTGCCTGGATAAGTCGCGAAACTCCGCGTTCTAGTCAGGGGATTTTAATTTGGGAATATCCTTATACCGACACTTTACAACTTAGCCTTGAAAGCTTGTTAAAAAAACGTGATTCAGTTACAAAACTTCATGTTCCGGGTCCGGCAGACAGTTCATACATGACAACAGAAAGATTAATCAGCCCGATTTTTAATGAATTTCTTTTAAATAAAAATTATGCTGTTATAATAAAAGGACTTTGGAAAGTCAGTGGTGCAAAAGGTGTTTTTATGGGAGGACCTTATGTTGAAATAACTGTTGTTGACCAAAAACGAGAAAGACTAATAACCGTTGACGGGTATGTTTACGGAGGACGAAAGAAAAAACGTGAGCTTATGAGGCAAGTTGAAGCCGTCCTTTATACTTTAAAACTTGACAGTACACAACAAAATATAAAGAAGAAATAAATAGTGAATTATTTAAAATTAGCATTCCGAAATTTATTAAAAATATGGCAATTATTAAAGAAGTAAGGGGGTTTACTCCAAAATTCGGAAAAGACTGCTATGTTGCCGAAAATGCAGCAATAATAGGCGATGTTGAAACAGGTGATAATTGCAGTATATGGTTCGGAGCCGTTTTAAGAGGTGATGTAAACTCAATTAGATTAGGCAATTACGTAAACATTCAGGATAATGCAAGTATTCACACACTTTACAAAAAATCGGTAACAATTATCGGAAATAATGTATCAGTAGGACATAATGCAGTTATACACGGAGCAAAAATTGAAGATAATGTTCTGATAGGAATCGGAGCAATAGTATTGGATCATGCTGTAATAGGTGAAAATTCTATTATTGCAGCCGGAGCATTAATAAAAACCGGAACTGTTGTTGAACCTAACAGTATTTATGCCGGAGTGCCTGCTGTAAAAGTTAAAAATATCGAACCGGAACAAAGCAAAGAAATGATTAACAAAATTGCCGTAAATTATAAAATGTATGCTTCTTGGTATAAGTAGGGCTTGCTGAAAAGCTCAGATGTGCGTCTATTTTGGATTTTGTGAGATGTAGATGTATATAAATACTTCAAATTGAACAAAATACAAAAGAGATGTGCAGCTGAGCAGCAAAAATTCAGTAGTTTTATCAAAAAAAGTGCAAGGGTTTCAAGATGTTTCATTCAAAAACCTTGCACTTTATCACAAAAATACAAGTATAAAGTGTTGAAGTACAATACATTTAGCATTTTTCAGCAAGCCCTAAGTAGTTAAGAGTTTAAACTTACGAAATTTATAAAATTGAAGAATGAGTAATTTCAAATTAAATAAGATTTTGCTTTTTTTATTATCTGTGTTTTTGATGAATTCTTGTGAAGATGTTATTGATGTAAAACTTAATAATATTGAACCGCAAATTGTTATTGAAGCAACACTGTATAACCAACTGCAACCTGCAACCGTTATTATTACAAAAACAACGAATTTTTTCGATACCTTAACCCTAAATACAGTTTCGGGTGCAGAAGTTTTAATTTCAGATAACAAAGGAAATAATGTTACTGTTGAAGAAACAGATTCGGCAGGAATATATCAGGCAAATTATTTCGGAAAAACAGGAACAACATACACACTGACAGTAAAAACCGAAGGAAAAATTTATACGGCACAAGCTGAAATGAAACCTCCGATAAAAATTGATTCACTCACTTCAAAATTCAGAACAAATCCCCTGCCCTTTCAACAAGAAGGTTATGAAATTACATGTTACATTAATGATTCAATAAATTACAACGAATATGCAAAATTAGATATTTATAAAAACCAACGCAGAAGTCACGAAATATATTTATTTGAAGACACATATACCGACGGCAACCAATACGAGTACAAATTTTATAATGAAACTTTCCAAGTCGGCGACACGGCTGTCGCTTTAGTATTAAGTTGTGATAAAGATGTTTATGAATATCTTTATACCTATGCGGAAATTACAAGCGATACTTTTCGCGATTCGGGTACACCCTATAACCCTACAAGTAATATATCAAACGGAGCATTAGGATATTTCGGAGTTTTTTCTTTAACAGGTTCTTTTCTTATTGTAAAATAATAAACTGTGAGTAAGTTTAAGAACCGTGAATAATTTCCTGAAACTCTGCTTTCGGAACGAACCCCACACTAACTATATTGAAACCTTATAAAAAAATACAATACCGTTAACATATTTAGAATTTTTTGTCATCCTAAAAGGAAACTGTGCAGATATTGCTGAGAAATTACTATTGTCTTCCTCCTGATATTTTAACTCCAAAATAACATTTTGATTATCCGAAATCTTGCTATTAAAAAGATTTATCTTATTATTTACTCCGTAATATTCAGTTTCAGAATCAATTGTAGCACGAAACTTTTTTGAAAAATCAATAAAATACTTGCGTTTATATCTGTTTATCAACACAGGAAACAGCACATTTATTTCTTCATATACTTTTTCAGGTAATTCTGAAGTTCTCAGACATTTTTTCAATTCCGATATTAAATCCTCAGAATTAATATTAAAAGATTTTAACGGATAAGATTCTTTAATTCCCAGTAAACCGTTTTTAATTTTTATTTCAAGAACCGGATTTTGAACTTCTCCGAACAAATCATTATACCACCTTATCCTGAACTTTTTTCTTTGTGATTTTCCGAAAGAATTATCGTAATAATATGTTAAATTCTGCGTATCAAAATAAATATTATTTATATATCGTTCCCGATAAATTTCTTTAAAAAAAGACCTGTGATTTTTAATAATTTCAGTAACTCCTTCCGCAGATATTTCCGAAATAATAAACTTTCTTTCATATCTGTACGGAATTTTATTTGCGTCTTTGTGTTTTATATCAAATATTTTTAACAAATTCATCTAAATTATAAAATTTCGGCTTAATCGTTTGTAAAACAGTATAATATCTTAATGAAAATTTTATCAAAATAAAAATTACACATGATTATCAATAAATGCAATATTTATTGAAGCACTCAATTTCTGAAGTTCGTTCTTAAAATTTTGAAGATGATTAATTTTTTTCAGATCAATATAATAAGAAGTTTCAATGCTGTCTTTGCCTTCATCAAAACGTTTCAATTTATTTTTCGGAAAATACGTATTTACCAAATTAGAAATCTGCTCAAACTCAACAACTTTCGGATTTTGAGTTATTGTTAAAAATAAATTTTGATACTCATTGTTCTTTTTTGATATAAAGAATCTTCCCCAAACAATTACAAACAGAATAAACGAAGCAAGTACAGTTATAAATAATTGATTTGCACCCATACCCAAGCCTAAGGCAATTGTAAAAAATAAATAAGACAATTCTTCCGGCTCCTTAATTGCAGCTCTGTATCTAACTATAGATAAGGCTCCTACCAAACCTAAAGACAATGCTAATGAAGTTTTTACAATTGAAATAATAACCATTGTAGTAAAAGCAGTAAGAATAAAATTCCCGGCAAATATTTTTTTATTAGACATGGTATTTGCACACTTATAATAAGTATATTCAAGAATAATTGTTAACACAACTAATATTAATGAATTTATTATAAAGTTGTTTATATCAATTTGAGAATTTTGAGTAATTAAAAATTTTTGAAATAATTGCCACTTATTCATATTATGTTATTATAATAAAAAAAACAAAAGTAAATTTTATCTTTGTAAAAAAAAATCAGTAACCCGTTAAAATTCAAAATAACTCTTAATGAAAAAAGTCCTTTTTGTATTAGGAACACGTCCCGAAGCAATTAAACTGGCTCCGCTTATTAAAATCTTTCAAAAATCAGGACTTTTTGTTACCGACGTTTGTTCAACCGGTCAACACAAAGAAATGACCGACGAAGTTTTAGATTTTTTCGGCATTACGCCTGATTATGATTTAAAATTAATGACAAAAGGACAAACATTATTTGACATCACAGTAAAAGCCCTTACGGGTATCGGAAACATTATCGAAAAAACAAAACCTGATTTAATTTTTGTTCAAGGCGATACTACTTCGGTATTTGCGGCAAGTCTTGCAGCTTTCTACAAAAATGTAAAAGTTGCTCATGTTGAAGCCGGATTACGAACAGGCAACAAACAGTTTCCTTTTCCGGAAGAAATAAATCGAATATTAACAGGACATATTGCCGACTTTCATTTCGCACCTACCGAAAAAGCATTACAAAATCTTAAAAACGAAGGTATAGAAAATAATGTTTCAGTTACCGGAAACACTGTAATTGATGCACTTTTTGAAGCACTTACAATAATAAACTCCGAAAAAAACGAAATATTTGAAAATAAATTCAATTATATTGATTTTAATAAAAAAATCATTTTAGTTACGGCTCATCGCAGAGAAAATTTTGGTGAACCTTTTAAAAATATCTGTTCGGCACTTTCCGAACTGGCAAAAAATGAAGAAGTTGAAATTATTTATCCGGTTCATCCTAATCCTAATGTAAAAGATTTTGCACATAAATATCTCGAAAACATCCGAAACATCAAACTTATTTCACCGCTTCCTTACCCCGAACTCGTTTGGCTTATGAACAAAGCATATATTGTTCTTACCGATTCCGGAGGAATTCAGGAAGAAGCTCCTTCATTAGGAAAACCGGTTCTTGTTTTAAGAAACGAAACCGAACGTTCGGAAGGCATTGATGCAGGAACCGTAAAATTAGTCGGTACCGATAAAAATAAAATTTATTCGGAGACCCTGAAATTACTGCAAAATATTAATCATTATAATGAAATGAAGCACAAAGTAAATCCATACGGAAACGGAACAACATCAAAACAAATACTTGATATTTTAACCGAAAAAATAAACGAAATTTAATGAAAAATAAAATTCTTTTAATGCTCCCGGCATATAATGAAGAAGATTCATTACCTCAATTGTTAAAACGAATTGTGAAAACTTACGATAACTTCGACCTGAACGGAGAAATTCTTATAGTTAACGACGGAAGCAAAGATAAAACACTTGAAATTGCACAAAATTACAAAACGGCCTACAAAATACACATACTTGATATCCAACCAAATAGAGGTCTTTCAAATGCAATGCGAGAAGGTTTTGACAAGGCACTTTCCTTAATTTCGGACGAGGATGTATTAATTGTAATGGATGCCGACGACAGCCATAATCCCGGACTAATTCCTTTAATGTTACAAAAAAATGCCGAAGGTGCTGATATTGTTATTGCTTCACGCTATCGCGAAGGGTCAAGAATTAAAGGATTAAGTAAATTTCGGAAATTTATGAGTTGGGGAGCAGGCTTATTATACCGTATATTCATACATATCGAAAAAGTAAGAGATTACACCTGCGGTTACAGAGCGTACAACCCTAAACTGTTAAAAAAGGCAATTGAAAATTATAAAGACAAATTTATTGAGGAGCAAGGTTTTGCAGGTATGGCAGAAATACTTTTAAAACTAAAAAAATACAAACCGGTGATTGTTGAAGTTCCGTTTATTTTAAGATACGACAGAAAAGAAAGTGAAAGCAAAATGAATGTGGGAAACACTGTAAAACAATCGTTAAAATTAATTGCCAAACATGTTTTTAAATAATCTATAAGAAACACTCATTCTGAATTATGAAAAAAAAAATCGGTTTTATTCTCATCTTTTTTATTTCTTTATTTTTTATCATTTTCTATTACGGTAAAATTTTAGAATCGCCGAACAGTTATTTGTTTAATCCGAAAGGCGACGGTATCAAAAATTATTATACATATGCATATCATAATGCAAACGATACATCAATAATAAATTTCGCAGGTCTGAATTATCCTTACGGAGAAAATTTTCTTTATACCGATTGCCATCCGATTTTTACGGCAATAATTAAAACCGCAAAACCCTATTTTCCGGAACTTATTAAATATCAAATAGGAATTATCAATTTTTTAATGATTTTTTCTCTGCTGATAACAGCCGTTTTAGTTTGGTTTATTCTCGTAAAATATAAAGTAAATCCCGTGTATGCAGTTTTGCCGGCACTCGGGATAATGATTATGCAACCGCAACTTTTTCGTATGCTGGGACATTTAGCACTGTCATATTCTTTTTTCATACCTCTTATTTGGCTGTTACTCCTAAAATATCTCGAAAACAATAAAAAACTGCTTTGGTCGGTAATAATTTCGATATATATAATATTTTTATTTTTCATTCACGGCTATCTCGGAATGATTGCAGCCGTTTTCTTACTTTCTTTTTATCTTTTTCATATTATCGATAATTTTAAAAGCACATACAAAAATAAAATTCTTTATTTGTATATTTTCATTCAATCCGTTATACCGCTTATTTTTTTCAGACTTTTTATAGCTTTTACTGATACTCATGTCGGAAGAACTGACAATCCGTGGGGTTTTTTTATAGCTCGTGCCGATTTCGATACCATTTTCATTGCTCATCACAAACCGCTGAATCCGCTTTGGTATAAAATCATTAACCTTCATCAAACTTGGGAAGGTTGGGCATATATCGGTATTGCTTCCATCATTGCAATTATTATTTTTTTAATTTCTTCATTTATAAAAAGCCGTAAAAACAAAAAATTTACTTTAAACGAAGATTTCTTTCCGGATAAAATTTTCAAATACATATTTTTTGCTTCAATATTAACCCTGTTATACTCAATGGCACTTCCGTTCAGAGCCGGACTGCGTTTTATTGTTGACGATTGGATACCAATTATTAAACAGTTCAGAGCCGTTGGCAGATTTGCCTGGATTTTTTACTACGTAATTACAATTTGGTCAAGTATTTATTTCTATAAAAAAGCAAAAAAACTACTCTCAAAAAATAAAAAGATATCGGCGTATATATTGTTTGCATTACCGGTTTTGTATATTATAGAAGGCATTTCTTATCACGAAACTACATACAAAGAACTTACAAAATCGCCGAATATGTTTGATTATAACCAAATTGACGATTTTTATAAAGACGCTTTAAAAAATATCAATCCTGAAAATTACAGTGCAATTTTTCCTTTGCCTTTCTATTACATTAATCCCGATTACGGAAAACCTGGAACCGAAAAAATATACAAAACAACGATGATTTTATCATATCATCTCAATTTACCGATTCAAGGAAGCTACCTCGGGCGAACCGGAACCTTGGAAGCAAAAAAAATTAAACAATTACTCGCTCCGGGATATTATCCGAAGATGATTAGAAAAGACCTTACGAACAAGAAACCATATCTGTTGGTTTATTCAAAAGAAAATTTAGACAAATATGAAGCAGCAATTTTAAGTAAAGCCGAAAAATTTTATGAAAATAAAGAATTTGCACTTTATTCTCTTTCTTTAAAAGATTTGTTTAAAAACACCGCTAATCAAAAAATAAAAAAATTCAATAAAATTAAAGATTCACTGAAATATAAAAACGGATTTTTATGTTCCGATACAAGTTCATATATATTTTTTAACGATTTTGAAGACTTGCCGAACAAAATTGTATTCAGAGGAAACGGAGCATTTTCGGCAGATAAAGAAAAATATTCCGTTCTTGCGGAAATTCCGGAAAATTCTCTGAAAAAAGGCAAAAAATACGTGTTAAGTTTTTGGATGTATAATCAAGGCAGAAATTTCGGTCAGGATGTTTTAAATTCTTCACTGTTTTTGGAAGGAATAAATAAAGACGGAAGTCTTTTCAGAATTGCAGAAGCAAACCCGACACAATCCTGCCTTATTAACGGAGATTGGTCACTTGTTGAAATGAATTTCACACCCGAAAAAACCGATATTAGATACCGAGCCGTAATTAAAGGCGGAAATATTCCGAAAATCAAAATTCATATTGATAATTTACTGATTAAAGAAGAAAAAAACGACATTTATAAAGTTTTAAAAAACGATTCGACCGGAATAAAAGAATTGTTTAAAAATAATAATATAATTAAAGCAAGGCATTAAATATCACATAGATAACACATATTAACACTAAAAAAATCTATGAGTTCTGTGTGAATAAAAAAATGACTGTTACAGTATAACCGGAAAAAATTTACTTACGGGTTCCTGTGTAACCCTTAAAAACTAAAAATACAGACACATGAATTTTTCTTTCAAAAATATAAACTCCGGACAATCAAACAGCATATTTTTTATTCTTTTGGTTTCTGTTTTCTTTTACTATAACTACAATCATATCATAAGCAAACCGCCTCAATCAACACATATGTGGAGGCAAGCCGATTGCCTTTCATTTACTCTGAACTTGGCACAAAAAGATTGCGATTTTTTTCACCCGCAAACACACAGTCTCACTTCCGATAATAACACAACGGGTGCAGGCGTAAGCGAAGCACCTGTTTTATATTATTTTGTTGCTTTGCTGTACAGACTATTCGGTAATTATTTCGTAATTTACAGAATTGTAAACACATTACTTTTCTTTCTCGGAATTTTTTATTTGTTCAAAATGCTTAAAATATTATTTAAAAATTCATTTTGGGCATATATAATTCCTTTATTTATTTTTGCTTCTCCGGTTGTTGCCTATTATGCTTCAAATTTTCTGACAGATACAACGGCATTTTCGCTTACTTTAATCGGTTGGTATTATTTTTTTAAATTCAAAAATAAAACAAAAGACAAATTTCTGTATGTTTCATTTTTATTTTTCACCCTTGCCGGATTATTAAAAATACTATCATTAACAAGTTTTGTCGCAATAGGGATTATTTTTTTACTCGAACTTTTTACTTCATTAAAATTTAACGGTTCAAAAAAACTGTTTTACAAAAACTTTAAACATTTTTATCCTTTCATTATTTTAGTAATAATTATTTCAGCTTGGTATATTTATGCACTGTACTACAACAACATACATAAAACCGATTATTTTTCAAACAAAATTATCCCTCTTTGGTCTCTTACTTTCAATGATATAATCGATAAAGCTGTTTATATAAAGAATTTACATTTTAAGGAATATTACCATCCTGTTTTCTTTTTTATTACTTTCGGTTTGTTCATTTTTAATTTAATTTTTTCAAAAAAATCCGATAAATTTTTAATTACTTTAACTTTCCTCTTGTTTTTATCAAATATTGCAATTTCCGTTCTTTGGTTTAAAGCATTCAAAGACCACGATTATTATTTTCTTAATTTAATAATTTTTCCTGTTTTTAATCTTATAACCTTTATAAATATTTCGGATAATTTAAATATTAATTCTGCTGTTCGGTTAAGCTCAAAAATAATTATTACAGGACTTTTGATTTTTCTTTTTTATGATTCCGGACAAAAACTGCACATAAGATATCACGGTTGGAGAAATAACGATATAAAACTCTACGAAGCATATACCGAAATTACCCCTTACAACAGATATATAGGAATAAAACGCACCGATACAATTATCAGTATAGGCGACATTACAAATTCATACAGCCTGACAATGATGAACCAAAAAGGGTGGACACAAATGGCAGGACAAAATAAAACTGTTAAAAATATTAAAAAGCATATAAAAAAAGGTGCTGAATATTTATTCGTTAACAACGAAAAACTTTTGAAAGAAAAATATTTGCAACCCTTTATTAAAAATAAAGTCGGAAGTTTTAAAAATATCAGAATATTCAAATTAACTGACACCATACAATAAAAACAAAATGCACTCAAAATATTTATATCTCTTTTTATTCATAATTCTTATTCTTTCATGTCGCAAAAAGAATGAAACACCTAAATTATACTTTTGCAATGCCGAAATAAAAACTGCCGATAATAATTTCTTTATTGATAAATATAATCCGGATATTGAATACGCAAATGCGAATACACAAAGTTCAGAAATTGCATATTCCGGAAAATATTCGGTAAAATTAGATTCCGCACATAAATTCGGAATGACAATTAAAATAAAAAACTTAAAACCGGAACAGAAATATAAAATCAGTGTTCTTAAATACGGAAATTCCGAAGCATATTTGGTAATAACCAACGGTAAAAATTATTATGAAAAATACGGAAATACAATTAAAAAACCAACTGATAAAAAAGGATGGTTTAAAATTGAAACAACAATTAGGATTCCTTACAGCATAAAAGTTAACGAACTAAGTGTCTATGTTTGGAATACTTCCGATGAAACTGTTTTTTTCGATGACTTAAATATTGAGAAATTATCCGAATATCAAAATTATAATTTCAAATCTGCTCCTTTATATATTTATCTTGACGAACTTGAAATTCAAAAACTTCAAAAAATAAGGAAACAAGCATTCCGAAAAGGAATATTGGAAACTAACAACGATAGTTGGGTTAAAGGAAGCATGTTTTACAAAGGTGAAGATTATAAAATAAAATTAAGACTGAAAGGCGATTGGTTAGACCATCTCGAAGGAGACAAATGGTCGTTCAGAATAAAAATCAAAAAAGGAAAAACTTGGAAGAGATTCAAAACTTTCTCTGTTCAAAATCCTAAATCTCGTCATTTCCTTGATGAATGGTTTTCTCATAAAATTTTTGAAAAAGAAGATGTTTTAACCACTCGCTATGATTTTGTTCCTGTTTTTCTAAACAATAAATCTTTGGGCTTATATGCTTACGAAGAACATTTTGAGAAACAACTCGTTGAGTCAAGAAAACGCAGAGAAGGTGTTATTCTTAAATTTTCGGAAAATCAATTTTGGGCAACATACAAACATACACACAATACAGATTCTATGCCCGTATATGAAGCTGCGGATATATTACCTTTTAAACTGAAAAAAACTCTGAAAAATCCTGTTTTATATAAACAATTTTTAATTGCACAAAACTTATTGTACGAATATAAATATCAACTGAAAAAAGCAAGTACAATATTTGATTTAAAGAAACTTGCAAAATTTTATGCGATTGTTTCTTTAACAAAAACATATCATTCTTTAAGATGGCATAACTTACGATTTTATTACAATCCTGTAATTTCAAAACTTGAGCCTGTTGCATACGACGGATACACAACGGACGGATATATGTCTTGGGGAGGCAGCATTTTCGGAAACTTTATTATAAAAGTTGCCGAAAACTCTAAGCCGGAGAACATTTCAAATTATTACATCTTCACCGATACTGCTTTTGTGAATGAATATATTAAACAACTTGAAAAAATTTCAGCAGTTTCATATATAAACAAATGTTATGCAGAAAACAAAGAAAAATTAAAATTTGCAGAAAAAGAAATACAAAAAGAATTTACAAATTATACATATGATACTGCTTTTATTTATAATAATGCAAAAAGTATAAGGCAAGATTTAAAAATATATAAGCTCAGAGTAAAAGAGAAAAAATATGACACTTTACACTTTAAAAAAGATGATTACACAAAATATACAAAAAAATATTATGAAGAATTAGTACCGCTTTTTGTTAATGCTTTTACCCAAAACATAAAAAGTAACGAAAAAACCGTAAAAGCGGAAAATTATTTATCCTTTCCGGTTATTATTACGGGTTATGCAAAAACCGATATTTTTGTTTCAGGAAATGTAAAACCGGTTAAAACGGCAAGTTTCGGCAAACAAAATATTCAACTCAGCGATAAAGATATTAATTATTTATGTTGTAAAATACCGGGTATTAATGAAATCTTTTTTATAAAAATTTTCCCTTGGCAATCCCCTGTCGATAAAACACCGTTGCAAGAATTAATAAAAGAAAACGACGTCATAACAAATAACAATTTAATAATTTATAAAAAAGGAAAATACAAAATTGATAAAACAATTATTATTCCTTCCGGGAAAAAAGTAATTTTTGAACCCGGAGCTGAATTAGATTTTACCGATAATGCCGGATTTATTTCTTATTCACCGGTTCAAATGAACGGAAAGCCGAACAGTAAAATCATTATAGAATCATCCGACGGATCTGCTCAGGGATTTACAATATTACAGGCAAATAAAAAATCATTTATTAACAATGTTATTTTCAACAAATTAAATACACTGAATTACAAAGGATGGACATTAACCGGAGCTGTTACTTTTTACGAATCGGATGTAATAATTACTAACTGCATATTTAAAAATAACCTGTGTGAAGATGCTTTAAATATTATTCGTTCTGATTTTGATGTTCGGAACTCCGGATTTGAAAATATTTTTTCCGATGCTTTTGATTCTGATTTTTGTACAGGTAAACTTTCCGAAACCTCCTTTAATCGTATAGGAAATGATGCAATTGATTTTTCGGGCAGTAAAACAGAAATATTCGATTGCAATATGAAAAACATTAACGATAAAGGAATAAGTGGCGGCGAAATGTCTTATCTTAATATTAAAAATTGTAATATCTCAAATGCCAATATCGGAATTGCATCAAAAGACAATTCAAAACTAAGCGTAACGAATTGTACCGTAAAAAATTGCAATTACGGGTTTGTTGCTTTCCAAAAAAAATCTGAATACGGTCCTACAAGTATTACCGCCGAAAATATTAAATTAAACAATATAAAACAGAACTACTTAATAGAAAAGAAATCATTTTTACTGTTAAATAAAAAAAGAATAAACGGAACAGATAAAAATACAGCAAAGAAATTCTATTAATTTCTATATAGACATTCAATAAACCCCAAACTGTTTAAAAATAAGACAAATAGTTAATAACTGTTTATAAAAAGACCCCGAAATTAGTATAAAATACGTATATTTAGGGCTTGCTGAAAAGCTCAGATATGCGTCTATTTTGGATTTTGTGAGATGTAGATGTATATAAATACTTCAAATTGAACAAAATACAAAAGAGATGTGCAGCTGAGCAGCAAAAATTTGGTAGTTTTATCAAAATAAGTGCAAGGATTTCAAGATGTTTTATTCAAAAACCTTGCACTTTATCGCAAAAACACAAGTATAAAGTATTGAATTACAATATATTCAGCGTTTTTCAGCAAGCCCTATTTAGAAACATACATCCTGAGTTCGATATAAAATTATATGAGCCAAATAAAAACAGTTTCAGGTAAATATGTTTCACTTTAACTGTTAAGTAAATTTTTTAACGTAACTTCGCCAAAATTATATTTATACGATTTAAAAAAATAAACGAAATTTTATTCATTTTAAAACTATAAAATGCTTTCGGGAAAAACCGGAAAAAATATAAAAATCGGCTCAGAGGTTGAAATTGTACAAAAACAACATCAACGCACAGGTGAATTAACCGACGGGTTTGTTGATAAAATTTTGACTAAATCAGCAACACATCCGCACGGTATAAAAGTCCGTTTGGAAACAGGCGAAGTGGGAAGAGTTCAAAAAATTATAAATCAGTAACTCCATAATTCTAAAATCTACTCTTGCTTTTTTGCCTCTTGCCAAATGACTTCCATTTCGTCCAAAGTCATATCCTGCAATGACAATCCTTTCTGTAAGGTACTCTTTTCCAAATAGTTAAATCGCTTCATAAATTTTTGATTGGTGCGTTCGAGAGCACTTTCAGGATCGATATTGTACAAACGTGCCGCATTAATCAATGCAAATAACAAGTCTCCGAATTCTTCTTCGGCTTTTCGTTTGTCATTTACTTTCAGTTCTGCTTCAAATTCGCCCAACTCTTCTTTCACTTTATCCCAAACCTGTTCTTTTTGTTCCCAGTCAAAACCTACTCCTCTCACCTTTTCCTGCATTCTCACAGCCTTAATCACAGCAGGTAATGATTTGGGAATTCCGCCGAGTACCGTATGATTATTTCCGTTTGATTTTTCTTTTAATTTGAGTTTTTCCCAATTTGTTTCAACATCTTCTTTACCGAACACTTCAACAGTACCAAATACATGCGGATGCCTGTAAATCAATTTTTCTGCTAAAGAATTTATTACATCGGCAATATCAAATTGTTTTTTTTCTTCGGCAATTTTTGAATAAAAAATAATATGAAGAAATAAATCTCCGAGTTCTTTTTTAATATTTTCAGAATCTGATCGTAAAACAGCTTCAGCTAATTCATAAGTTTCTTCCAAAGTTAAACTTCTCAGACTTTCATTAGTCTGCACCGAATCCCACGGACAATCTTTTCTTATTTTATCCATAATTCCGAGAATACGTTCAAATGCAACAATTCTTTCCGGCATTGAATTTACAACAGCTTTATCTGCAACTATTTCTGTACTCCACGCTTCGGGCTTATCGGCAAACCATTTTTTTGTTTCAGGCCAAATGGCATTAAAAAACTCCGATTTTCTGTAATTTTCCAAATCCTTTTCAGAATTCCAACAACTGTATGTAAAAAAAATTTCGGGATGCTTTTTATCTTGCAAAATACTCAAATGCAAACAGCCCTCCTGACTTTTAATTACGTCATTTATTTCTGAAGTGAACCGTATAAAATCTTCTGTATGTTCCTTACGGAACGTCATCTTAACTATTCTGTTAATCATAAAATTCGATTCTTATTTTTGTATTATTGTCAAAATTCATCAACTTGGATAAGTCACCTTTGTTCATTGCTATTTCCAATAAACCCAATGAATTAAAAACAGCAGCCAAATCACCTTCTTCCACATCTTGATAACGTAAACTGATTTTATTAATTGAATATCCTGAAGTTCCGGTAAATATTTTATAACGTCTGCCTTGTGCAGCTTCCTGAAACAAATCAAAAGAAATATTCGAAATCGCATTTCCGTAACTGTCGGTATAAACCAAATTCCCGAGAATATAAGAATTATCAAACATTGGTTTAATTGCCAACATCCTTTTAATATCAGAAGTTATTTTACCGAATGTTTCGAGTTTTTTTCCTTTAATAATTTCGCAAGCTGCTTCTGCAAAAGAAAACAAAGCAGGTATCATTATTAGATTTTCTTTACAAATTTCAATTTTTACAACCCTTTGTAATTCGGAAGAATTGAATACCAAACTTAACAGCCCGTTATCGGAAGCAATGAAATATTGTTTATTTATTTCGGCAATTAAATGTTTTCGTTTGCCGTTACATTCACTGTCAACACCAATAAGATGTACAGTTTTATCTGGGAAATCACGCCAACTGTTTTTCAGAATAAATGCTGCTCTTGAAACACTGTGATGCCCGATATTATGAGCCAAATCAATGATGTTAACATCATCACAGCTACTTAAAATTTTACCTTTTAATCTCCCGATAAAAAAATCATCAATATTTCTGTCGGATATTAAGGTAATTACAGGCAAGGTTTCTTTATTAGTGAAAAAATATTTACTTTGTAAACGCAAAATTATTACTTAATGATTGAAAAAAAAATATATTTAGACACTGATTCTTTGATTGTTTTTTACGGAAATAACAGTGAGAATATTGACCGTATTAAAACTTTATTTCCGAAATTAAAACTTATTTTTCGCGGTGATGAAATCATAATTTCAGGAGAAAAAACAGAAGTTAATGATTTTAGTTCTTTTATTCAAAAATTAAAACAAAGGTTGGAACAATACAATCAATTATCCGTTAAAGAAATAGTCCTTATTTTTGAAAAAAAACTGATATCCGTAAAGAAATCTGATAATATTATTATTTACGGAAATAACGGAAAACCCGTTTTCCCGCGTTCCGAAAATCAAAAAAGATTTGTTGCACTTTATGATAAAAAAGATTTAATATTTGCTACAGGACCTGCCGGAACCGGAAAAACGTATTTGGCAATTGCCTTAGCCGTAAAAGCTTTAAAAAATAATGAAGTAAAACGCATTATTCTCAGTCGCCCGGCTGTTGAAGCCGGTGAAAATTTAGGTTTTTTGCCCGGCGATTTAAAAGACAAATTAGACCCTTATTTACAGGCAATTTACGATGCCTTACTTGATATTTTGCCAGGCAACAAATTAAATAAACTTATGGAGCAAGGAGTTATTCAAATTGCACCTTTGGCATATATGCGCGGAAGAACCTTAAGCGATGCCGTGGTTGTTTTAGATGAAGCACAAAATACCACAATCCCTCAACTGAAAATGTTTCTGACAAGGATGGGTGAAAATTCAAAATTTATTGTAACGGGTGATATGACACAAATTGATTTGCCTAAAAAAACCGGTTCGGGTTTGGTAAAAGTATATAAAATATTGAATGGTATAAAAGGTATTGGTTTCGTTGATTTTAAAAAAGAAGATATTGTCAGGCATCCGCTAGTAGCACCGATTGTTGAGGCATTTGAGAAAACAGAGAGTTAAAAGTAGAAAGTTGAAAGTTCGAGACGAAAGTTACTGTTTCAACAATTCTTCTACATTTTTAAAAGTGACTACCGACTTCGCACATTTTCAAGTTTAATACACTGATATTCAGAGATATTCATTTCAGCTTAGACACTACAAATACTATTTAATTTCGTAAGGGGCGGTAGTGTGTTTTATGTCGTAAAGTTTGAGGATTTTGTAGGCGTCTTCTTCAATTTTTGAAAGAAGTGCATAAAGTTTATTTGTTGATTTATCTTTTAGTATGGAAATTTGAACTTGTTTTAATTGTCAAAAATATTTCTGTTTGTTTTGCTTGTAAAGTTTCAACTATTCTGATTACTCTTGCAGTCGGTTCTTGTAAACTAATGCCAATTGTGTTAAAACACGAGCTTTATTTTCGTTCAATACAGTTCCGAAGTGTCTTATTATATTTTGTTTAACCTTTTTTCCGACCCTTACGGTTTCAACCAATTGTATGGCTATTTTGGGAAGGTCTTACTTATGTTTCTTCTGGCAAAGATATGTAGGGCTTGCTGAAAAACACTAATATATTTGTGTTTCAGTTACTTATAAGAGTATTTATATATACAAGTGCGAGGTTTTTAATTCATTTCACCCTATTCCCTTGCACTTGTGTAAAATATTTTAGCTGCCCACAGGCACACCATCTTTCAAATTTCTCTTATTTCGCAGTATTTAGGGCTTGCTGAAAAGCTCAGATGTACGTCTATTTTGGATTTTGTGAGATGTAGATGTATATAAATACTTCAAATTGAACAAAATACAAAAGAGATGTGCAGCTGAGCAGCAAAAATTTAGTAATTTTATCAAAATAAGTGCAAAGGTTTTAAGATGTTTCATTGAAAAACCTTGCACTTTATCACAAAAATACAAGTATAAAGTGTTGAATTACAATATATTTAGCGTTTTTCAGCAAGCCCTATTTATATACGACTTCAAACGAGGAACTTGACATATAATGCACCTGCGAGCTTTTCAACAAACCCCATGTATACCTGGCTACCGGTGTCTTGGCAATTTGGAGTGCCTGCTTATATGCGAAGTCAGAAAACAATTATGATTTAATAGCTTTTACAAGCGGCGGTGAAATTGAAGCCCTTAAATATATTTTAAACGATTCTTTTTTGTTTTCTCGTTTAAATTTTGCTTGTTTCGGACCTTATACAAATTCAACAGCTTTGAAATTAAACATCAGAGCTAAAGTAACAGGTAAAAAATTTTACTCTTTCAAAGATTTTGCCGAAACATTAAATCACTATTTCAGTAATCCGAATTCGATTACTGATTAGCTTTCAATAATTATTTTTGCCGCTTGTGTCGCTTGTTTAATTCTGTCGGCTAAACCTACACCGTCACGCATACTTCC
>JAJRUH010000091.1 GCA_024277895.1 Bacteroidota bacterium
CGACAAGCAGATAATTTTACGATTATCAACGAACCCGTTTCTTCTTTAAACTTGATGGAAAGAGCAGCCGGCAGAGCAACCGATAAAATTTTAAAACTTTATTTTGATAAAATTAATTTTGCAATTTTTGTCGGTCCCGGAAATAACGGAGGCGACGGGCTTGTAATTGCACGGCATCTTGCCGAAAAAGAGTATAATGTTGAAGTTTACTTCGTAAAATTTACCGATAAGGTTTCGGATGATTTTAAAGCTAATTACGAACGACTTAAAAATGTTAAAGAAATTTCGATTTTTATTCTTGATAATATGAATAAATTTCCGAATATTAAGAAAAATGCACTTGTAATTGATGCTGTTTTCGGTTCGGGATTGTCGCGTTCCTTAAGCGGCTTTCCGGAAAAAGTTGTTTTAAAAATAAACGAATTGCCTAATGAAGTCGTTGCCGTTGATATTCCTTCCGGGCTTTTCGGCGAAAATAATCCCGCCGGAGAAAAAACCGTTGTCAGAGCAAATCATACCGTAACTTTTCAATATCCCTCTTTGTCGTTTTTGTTTCCCGAAAATGAGCAATATGTCGGGAATTTTCATATTATTGATATAGGAATTCACAAAGATTTTATTAAAAAAACCGATACACCTTATTATTATATACAAAAAGAGGATGTTAAATTACGAAAGCGTAAGAAATTTTCACATAAAGGAAATTACGGTCATGCCTTGCTTATTGCCGGAAGTTACGGCAAAGCAGGAGCTCAGGTTCTTTCGGCAAAAGCCGTTCACAGAACGGGTGTAGGGCTGCTTACGGCGGTTGTTCCTTCGCTGAATTATCAAATTTTACAAATTTCTTCTCCGGAAACAATGCTTTTTATTGATAAAAATGAGAAAAATATTTCCGATTTTCCTGACTTGGAAAAATTTAATGCTGTTGCCGTAGGTCCGGGCATAGGTTTTGAAAATGAAACAAAAGAAATGCTTAAAAAACTGATTGAAAATTATAAAAAACCGATTGTTTTTGATGCTGATGCACTTACGATTTTATCGGAAAATAAAGATTGGTTGAAACTTGTTCCCGAAAACAGTATTTTTACGCCCCACCCGAAAGAATTTGAAAGATTAGCAGGAAAATCGGCAACGGATTTCGAAAGATTACAAAAACAAATTGAATTTGCCGAAAAATATAAAATTTATCTTGTTTTGAAAGGAGCGCATACCGCAACGGCAACACCGGCAGGTAAGGTTTATTTTAACTCTGTCGGGAATCCGGGTATGGCAACCGGAGGCAGCGGTGATGTTCTTACGGGTATTATTTTATCTCTTTTATCGCAAGATTATACACCTTTTGAAGCTGCTGTTTTCGGGGTTTATATTCACGGGCTTGCCGGCGATTTTGCCGCAGAGAAAAAAGGACAGTATCCGCTTATTGCCTCGGATATTATTAATTTTCTGCCTGATGCTCTTAAATCGGAGTGAAATTTTATTTAGGACTTGCTGAAAAACGCTAAATATATTGAAATTCAATACTTTATATTTGTATTTTTGTGATAAAGTGCAAGGTTTTTTAATGAAATATCTTGAAACCCTTGCACTTTTTTTGATAAAACTATCAAATTTTTGCTGCTCAGCTGCACATCTCTTTTGTATTCTGTTCAATTTGAAGTATTTATATACATCTACATTTCACAAAATACAAAATAGACGTACATCTGAGCTTTCCGGCAAGCCCTATTTTCCGGCAATAGTTTCTATTTCAATCAAAACACCTAAAGGTAATTCTTTTACTGCAAAAGCTGCTCTTGCAGGCGGATTTTCAGAATAATATTTTCCGTAAACTTCGTTCATTGCGGCAAAATTTTTCATATCGCTTAACAAACAAGTTGATTTTACAACATCAGCAAAAGTATATCCGGCTTCGGTTAAAATTGCCGAAATATTTTTCATAACTTGTTCTGTTTGTTCTTTTATTTCGCCCTCAACTACTTTTCCGGTTTCCGGATTTATCGGAACTTGCCCCGAAATATATAATGTATTTCCTGCTTTTACGGCTTGACTGTAAGGACCTATGGCTTGAGGTGCTTTATCCGTATGTATAATTTGTTTCATAATTATTTTTATTAAATTTTCACAAAAGTAATAAAAAAAGAATAATTATATCGGAGAAACTTTTTGTTATTATAATACTGATATTTAAGTTTTTAAATTCACGAATTATTTTGTACATTTGCTTTATTGGATTAATCAAAGTTTGTTGATGAAACATAAATATTTTATTCTTTTCTTAACTATTATCAACATATTGTTTAGTGATATTTTACTTTCACAAAACAATAAGACAGATAATACTACAGGAATAAAAACAGACAGTATCATAAACATTTCGGATTCTTCAGTTATTAAACATCATAACATTCGGATTTTACAAAAAAATATTATTTCGAAAAGTGCTGAATTAAATGATAAGGATAGAATTATTGAAAAATTACAACATACAAAAAAAATCATTTTAATTGTCGGAATAATAATTCTTACAATTTTTATAATACTAATTTTTATTGCAGGAAAGCAGTATAAAAAAATAAATACTAAATTCACAGAAAAGAATAATGAGATTATAACTCAAAGAGAAGAAATAGAAGAGCAAAAAAATCATATTACTCAAAAAACGATTGATTTATTGGTGTTAAATAAAAAACTTAAAGAAAATAATGATTTAAGAGAGGGGCTGACTTCAATGATTGTTCACGATTTAAAAAATCCGATAAGTAACATTATAAATTTATCGGAAAATCGTGAAATTACGTTTTTTGCAAAAGAAATGTTGACAATGGTAGAGAATATTTTAGATATTCAAAAATACGAAGGTATGATTATGCCTCTTAAATTTGCAAATATTTCGTTAAAAAGAGTTGTAAATGAAGCAAAATCCGAAATAAGTTTATATGCAGAGCATAAAAATATAGAAATAAGGAATACTGTAGCTGACAAAATAAATGTATTTGCAGATGAAGAAATAATAAGAAGAGTATTTGTAAATTTGCTGTCAAATGCGATAAAATATACTTTTAATAACGGATTGATTAAAATTGAATCTGAAATTGATAATACAAACTCTGAAAAAATTAAGATTAAAGTTACTGATAACGGAATGGGTATAAAAAAAGATAAAATACCTATGATTTTTAATAAATTCAGCCAAATTGTTGCTAAAAATACAGGAGAAGCTCGTTCGACAGGCATAGGACTGACATTTTGTAAAATGGCTGTTGAAGCACACGAAAGTGATATTACGGTGAAGTCCGTACCCGGAAAATTTACTTCTTTTGAATTTTATCTTCCTGTAAAAATTATTGAGAATTTCTCAAGTAAAAATAATATTAATGAAAATAAAACAAAACAAAGTTGCTTAAATACTGAAGATAAAAAATATCTGGAAAAAATTTATAATGATATAAAAAATACGGATGTCTATGAAATAAGTAAAATCAGAGTTATTTTGAATTCTGTTGATGAAAAGTTTTCCGATAATGTTAAAATGTGGAAAAAAAATCTAAATAATGCAGTATATAATTGTAACTTTGAGTTGTATAACAAATTAAGAGATGAAATTGTAATAAATTAACAGAAATAAATGGACAAATTTTCGGAAAATAAAATTTTAGTTGTTGATGATGACCCGCATGTGATTAACAGAATTGTAGATATTTTGTCCGATGAACAATCAAAATATATTTTTTATCAGGCAAACGACGGAAATATTGCTTTTAAAATTGCTGAAAATAAACTTCCGGATTTAATAATTACCGATTGGGATATGCCTTTTGTAAACGGTATCGAACTAATTAAAAAAATAAAAGATAATTCCGTAACAAAAGATATTCCGATTATTATGGCAACGGCTGTTATGCAATCTTCAAAGGATTTGAAATTGGCTTTAGAAGCCGGTGCTCCTGATTATATCAGAAAACCTATTGATGAAGTTGAATTGATTGCCAGAGTTCAATCCGTAATTAAAATTTCTGAATACAATAAAAAAATAATAGATAATAAAAATCGTGAAATTGCCGAAAATGCTTTAATGTTAATTCGAAATAATAAATTTAATATTCAACTGATTAAAAAGTTAAAAGAATTACATGATAAGTTAAGTGAGAAAGATGATGAAACCGAAAATTTGTTTGAATTTATAATTAACAGCATTAATGAAAAAGTTAAACAAGATTCTTGGCAAAAGTTTGAATTAATCCTCAAATCCTCGAATGATAATTTTAGTGAAAAATTGATTGAGCGATTCCCGAATTTAACAATCTCAGAAATAAAATTATCTTCATTCTTAAAATTGGGAATGAATACAAAAGAAATCGCTTCTGTTTTATTTCAAAGTATGGACAGCATTAAAGTAGCACGTTCACGACTGAGAAAAAAATTAAATTTAAGTTCCGATCGTAATCTTTCGGTATTCTTATCTTCATTATAAGTTTATTAATAATCTAAATTATCGGCATTTACTGTTATTTAAGGTATATTGAGAACTAACTCGTTAAAATTTAACAGTTTTATCGAATTTGTTAACCTTTCGTTACCTTATTTATTGGTCAACAATAATTTTATCGGCTAATTTTGTATTTAGAAATTTTAAATTTTATTGAAAAGGTATAAAATGAAAGAAAAAAATAAATTTATCAATCAAGTTGAAAATATTATAAAAGAATGTGAAGAACAAATCAAGGACTTAGAAGAGATTGTTGAAATTAAAAACACAGTAAAATCTGAAGAAGATAACAAACAAACAAAATAATTATAAATCTTTTAATATCATAAATTATGACAAAAGCAGACTTAATCTCAGCAATTTCAGCTGAAACCGGGGCAGACAAAGTAATTGTAAAAAAAGTAATTGAATCGTTTACCGAAAATGTAAAAAAATCTTTAACAAACGGAAAGAATGTTTATTTAAGAGGTTTCGGAAGTTTTATTATTGTTAAAAAAGCAGAAAAAACAGCCAGAGACATCAGGAAAAACAAAAAAGTTGTAATTCCGGAACATTATGCACCTAAATTTAAACCCGTAAAATCTTTTGTTGACAGCGTAAAAGAAAATGTGAAGTAAATTTTCAGACAAACATTTTAGTGAAATTTTGTAAAAACCGATTTATTATCGGTTTTTTTATTTAGGGCTTGCCGAAAAACGCTAATATATTTGTGTTTCAGTTACTTATAAGGTTATTTACATATGCAAGTGCAAGGTTTTTAATCCATTTCACACTATTTCCTTGCACTTGTGTAAAATATTTTAGCTGCCCACAGGCACACCATCTTTCAAATTTCTCTTATTTCGTAGTATTTAGGGCTTGCTGAAAAACGCTAAATATATTGTAATTCAACACTTTATACTTGTGTTTGGCTATGGTTTAAATATTCTGTGATTTAATAAACATTGCATAATTAACTTCAATATTTTGATATTTCAGATAGCCTGTCGGGTCAAGAGCACTATTAATCATTTCCTTGATAATATCAA
>JAJRUH010000092.1 GCA_024277895.1 Bacteroidota bacterium
ATGCATATATCTTTTTATTAAGTTTTTTACTTGCTTTCAGTTCTTTATCTGTTGCTCCGTTTGCTTTTCCGATAAGTTGTGATTGCATTAATAATATTTTTTCACCGGGAAGTCCCGGACCTGCAAGCATAACAATAAAAGCAACATTTTTATTTTCTGCTGCAAGCATCGGAGCAATTAATCCGCCTTCACTGTGTCCTATTAGTCCGATGTTATTCTTTTGAATCTCTTTTCGTGTTGATAAATAATTAAAGGCAGCATCAACATCTCCGGCAAAATCTTCGGTTGTTGCCGATTTGAAGTTGCCGGTTGATTTTGCCGTTCCTCTGTCGTCAAAACGTAAAACGGCAATTCCTTTGCGGGTTAAATAATCAGAAATTATTAAAAACGGTTTATGTCCGAGTAATTCTTCATCTCTGTTTTGTGCTCCGGATCCGCTGATTAGAATAACTGCCGGGAATTTATCTTTTTTATTCGGCAATGTTAAGGTTCCTGCTAAAGTAATATTTGCTTTTTTATTTTTAAATGTAATATCCTCCGAAATGTACGGGTACGGTTTCTCAGGTTCCTGACAGCGTTTCTTATTTTCGGTTTTAACTTTCCCTTTTTTTAAATTTAACGGAAAACTTTGTCCCGTTTGTTTGAATTCGCCGGAAATTTCATTTTTTGCGGCATTTATCGTTCCCGAATATTCTGCAGCAAGTTTGGTCATTATCATTTTAATTTTTGTATTTTTTATGAAAAAACTGTCAACCGGCAGGTCATAAGCAGCTTGATCCGGACTGTCTAATGTAACTTTAAAGCTATTATTATCTCCGATAATATGAAATATAATTCTTAACTGTATCCCTTGTACGTCAAGTTTTCCGCTCCAATCACCAATTATGTTTTGTGAAAAAACAGGAAAAGTAAAAAAAATAATTGTTAGTAATACTGTAAACTTTTTCATTTGTTTTTTTTCAAAATTATACTATTATAAATTACTTCTGAAATTTTATTGTGTAAATTTTATTTTGGAACGTATTTTTTTAATTGCATCCGTTATTGATGTTTCAGGTGATATGAAATCATTATCAGACCAAAAATTTGCATCGTAATTGTATGAATTATCAATAAACACCAAATTTTTTTTCAAGATTTCTTTACGTTGAAATTTTTTTATGTTTCGGAAATCATAAGATATTGCGGCGGTTTCCAAAAATATTTTATAATATGATGCAAGGAAACTGTGCTTTTTTCGTATTTTAAAAATTAAATCGGCTCTTACATGATTTAAAATATATTTTCGGTTAATTTCTTTATAATTAACAATATATTTTGCAGACTTCAATTTTACAATAAAATTATGATTCTTTTTAACAACAAGATTTACACGATTATTTTTTGACTTCAAATTAATTTGAAATTCTGCCGATATTAAGGCAAAAGTTTTATTATCAATATACAGTTTTCCTTGATAAAGTGATGTTTTAATATATTTCTTCTGAATAAATTCTATCACAAACAGTGTGTGATTATTAAAAGGAACGATATCAATCAACCGGTAATTATAATTTTGAATACCTTCCGGATTAAAAAAACCGAAATTATTTCGGACAATATCTAAGTTTAATGAAGAATATAAGCCGTTTTTTAACTTTACCGGCAAAGTATCTTTTTGCAATACATTTATAAATTTGCGCGATTTTACAACTTTAATTTTATCCGAATTCGCAATTATTTTATAAGGTGTTTTCAAAATTTTTATAAGTGCTTCGGAGTAGTTATTTAAAGTTTTATTTTTTATAACACCTTCACGGTAAAAAGATGTTATCAGACATTTTTTTCGGACATAGTTATTTTTTGCATTATAAATTGCCTTTTTTACAATTTGTGTCGGGTCTTCATTCCTTATAATTACTTCTTGTATTGAAATATATTCAGGTTGCAGTTGTATTATTTGTTTTTTCGAAGATAAAGTTGAAACTGAATATTCGCGACTTTTAAAACCGAGACTCGAAATGTACACAATACTGTCTCTGTATTTTAAAGGAATTTTTAAAGAGAATTCACCGTTTTGATTAGAAATTGTTCCTTTTGTTGTGTTTAAAATTCCGACAGATACATACGGAACGACAGTTTTTGATTTTGCATTGATAATTTTTCCCGAAAATATCCGGAAGGTATCTTGTGCAATATTCTGATTTTCGGCTTCGGTAAATTTTGTGATTACAATATGATTTCCGATGATTTGATAATGTGCATGTTTTGTGAAAATACTGTCAAGAATTGATTTTAAAGGGACATTTTTTTTATTGATACTGAATATTTTTTTATTAGGAATAATTCTTAAATCATACGAAAAGTAGTAGTTTGTTTTTTTTGTTAAAATATTTAATGCTTCATTAATACTTTTGTCGGAAAATTTTACATTGACAGATTGCTGTAATACAGAGTTTTGAGCGGTACAGAAATTTGCATTAATGAAATAAAAAAATATCAATAAAAAAACTTTTCTCATAAATTGATTTCAGACAAAATAAATTTTTTTCCTTTTCTTTCTGCTTTTAAGTGATGCGTATTGCAAATAACATTTATTAATGTGTCGATATTATCGGTATTTTTGTTAAAACTCATACTTCCGGCTGTAAGTTCACCGACAGTATTATTTTTAAATACGATATTCACATTGTAAACGTTATTAATATCCGAAATAATATTCTTTAGTTTTTCATTTTCATATGTAAAAATTGATGTTTTCCACGATAAATAATTCAGATTTTTATTTACGGTTTTTTGTAAAATATCTTTTACTGAAATGCCTTTTTCCCCGGGGTTCAGAATAATTTTTTGTTTTTCAGTTTTTAACTCAACTTTTCCTGTTGTAACGATAACTTCTGTTTTTTTATTTTTTGTATTTACATTGAATGAAGTTCCCAACACTTTAATTTCTGAATCTCCGGTTTTAATAATAAAGGGTTTTTTAGGGTTTTTAGTAATATTGAAAAACCCTTCACCCGCGAATTTAACTTCTCTGTTATTTTGGTTAAAACTCTCGGGATATTCTATTTTTGATCCGATATTTAAGTCGATTTGAGAACCGTCGGGTAAAATTATTTTTTTTATTTGGGTAACGGCTGTTACGGTAATTATTTTTTCTGAAAAGTAATAATATAACCCTGCGGATAAACCTATTAACAGTATAACTGATGCTGCAATACTGCGTATATTGAATTTGAAATCTGAATTTCTCTTTTTTCCGGTAAGTAAGCCGGCAGTTTCAATTTTGTCGTATAATTTATTCCATGCAACATCCGAAATAAATTGATTTTCTGTTTTATTTTGTTTCATTTCCTTTTTTTCCGTAGCGGATTTTCCTTGAATTTGTGAAACTGCTCTTTCTCGGTTGCTTTCATCAAGTTTTCTGTTTATTAAGTTTTGAATAATATAATTCTCTTTATTTAACATTGCTTCTAAGTGTTTGATATTCAGGGAAATGAGCTCTAAATAATTTAAGTGCTTTACTGATATTTGCTTCTACGGTTTTAACAGAAATTGACAGGCGATTAGCTATTTCGCTGTATTTCAAGCCGTTAAACCTGCTTAAAATAAATATTTGTGCACAGTGAGTCGGTAAAGTGTTTAATACTTCATTGAATATGTCAAGTGTTTCTTCATAAATAATATTCTCGCAGGGCATTTCTGTATTTATTTTAGCTTGATTATCAATATATTTGTTGTATGATTGTTCAATTTTCTGATGTTTTAAATATTGTAAGCATTTATTTCTTACAGACATATAAATATATGATTTTACAGAAATTTTAATATTTAGAGAAGAACGTTTTTCCCAAATTTTAAAAAAAACATCCTGCACAATTTCTTCTGCAATTGTATTATTATTAACATATTTAACGGCATACAAACATAATTGACTGTAATATTTCTTAAATAATATTTCAAATTCCTTAATTGAGATACTATGGAGTATTGTTTTTATCAAAATTTTTATATTAAATTTATTTCTCCGGGAATTTAGTCAAAAACTTTAAGATTAATTGTGTAATTATGATTTTATTGGAAACAGAAATCCGAAATTTGTAATCTTATTGTTGAATTTATATTAATTTCAGATTTCTGTTTTTGAATTCTGTCTCTTATATTAATTATTTTGAATTTTTAATTTTACTCCGTATTTTTTAATTGCTTTTTCAATAGCTTCTTCAGGTTTAATAGTGTTATATTTTCCCCAAAAATTCGGGTCGGAAAACGGATGAACTTTTTCACCGAAAATAACTCCGCCTTTCAGTTGTTCTTTTTTTGGTATTTTTTGAACATTTTTATCTGTTCTGTCAGTAATTGCAATTTCTGTCATTACCGAATAATGTGATTTAAACAATTTTCTTTTCCATTTTACACTAAAATTAACCTCACCTCTTGCATGGGAAAAATAATATTTACCGTTTTGTTGTTTATAACTGACCATATATTTTGTGCTTGTCGGCATTATAGTCATAAATAAAGGTTTTTTCTTTACAAAAACTCTGCTTGCCTCGTCTTTATTTTCTAAATTCAGGCTAAATTCAACAGCTGTTATTGCTAATGTTTTTATGTTAATATATACTTTGCCGTTAAAAAGCGGAAATTCCTGATTTGGTTTTTGTTGAAAATTAATAATGAAATTTTGTTGATTATCAATATTTGTAATTTCCGTTAAAGTAAAATTGTATTGTTTTAATTTATCATTTGAGAACAGAATATCCGGATTTTTAGCGATATCAAGAAGAAGTGCTGTTTTGGGACCGCCTCTTAATTTCATAATAATTGTATCTTGTGCTTTTACATCGGCACTTTTATGCCCTTTATAGAGTTTTACCAAATCAGTTGCAAATTTATTATTATAAGGTGCCTTGTATATTTCTACAACTGCCTCCGATACCGATACATATTTTCTTCGTTTTTTTACATACTCACGATAGAATGCCATTTCTTTATTCGGAACAGTACTGTAATTATCCGGGATTTTCTTTAACGCTTCTTTAATAATATCTTCAGGATTATTTGGTCGAATAATAACTTCCTGAATAGGGATTACAGCAGGTTTCATTTTAACTTTAAACTTCTTTTCTTTAAATGAATTTATCGGGACTTCCAAATTTTGATAACCGATATATTTAAAGGTAAGAGTGTTGATATGCAGGTTTTCTTCAAACCTGACAGTAAATTCTCCTTCGGTATTAGTAACTGTACCTATATTTGTTCCTTTTACGGATACGGAAACAAATGCAACAGGCTTAGCAGTCTCTGCGTTAACAACTTTTCCTGATATGATGATATTATTATCACTTATTCTGACGGCTTCATTTTGAGAATAAATAAGATTGGCAGATAATAAAAAAATAAACAGAAAAAAAGCCTGTTTTATAAATTGTAAATTTTTCATGGACGGAATTTTTAAATGAATAAAATAACTTGTTTATTGCTATGATACCCGAAACAAGTTTTACCCTATGTAAATTTACGTTTTTTTTCTCAAAAACGGCTGAGTATTTAAACTGAAAATGACCGACTATCAGATTGTGTTCTGTGTAAGGCTGTTGTGTAGGTTATTTTTTATTATCATTTAATTTTTTCTTCAACATTTTCATTTCTTCAATTTGCAAAGAAAGTTCTTTTTCACGAGCTTTTATTTCTTCCGATCGTTTAATAAGTTCAAAAGTATCAAATCCGATGAGATAAATTTTTATGGTTTTTCCCTTATGATCCTTAATTGCTGTATAGGTTCCCTGTATATAAATTTCTTCTTTTTTATTGTTAATAAATTGGAATGTTCCGCTCACATGAATTCCGTTGTGCAATTTTTCCCATGTTTTTTTATATTCTTCGCTCTCAAGCATTGTTTTATTTACAATAAAATCGTGTTTTTTATTTTTTAGGTCGGCTTCTTTATAACCGAATTTTTTTTCAAAAATATTATTAACGGAAAGAATATTTCCTTCCATATCAAACTCAGCAGTAATATTAGTCTGATTGATTCCTTCCAGCCAACTTGTGGTTTCAGCTTCTTTTTCGGCAATTTCTTCCATTTTTTTTGCAACTTCTTTACGCTGTTTCATCGCATTTTGAACAGCAGATTGCAAAGTTTTTTCATTGGCTTTCAACATTTCATTAGTATTTTCTAATATATGTTGCTTGCGTTCGGCTTCTTTATGTGCTTTATTAATTTCTTCCAAATTTATACGAAGTTGTTTTTCTCGTTCTTTTAATTCAAATTCAAGTTTCTTAAATTCACTTAAATCTGAAGAAATTGACATAATATAGAGGATTTTGCCTGCTTCGTCAATAATCGGAGCATAAACTGTATTAAGCCAAAATTCTTTACCGTTAATATTAATGTGTTCATTTCGCTGAATGTTTTGACCGTTTAACAATTTTTGCCAAAATTCATTAAATTCAGTTTCACTTTCAAAATGAATAAACTTATTAATTTGTTTGTTTAAAATATTTTGCTCTTCAACTTCTAATAATTCGATTATATTTCTGTTGGCAGAAGTTATGTTACTGTTTATATCAATTTCAAGAACCAAAGAGCTTGTGTCAACTGCAGCTAAAATTCCGGACATTTGGGCTGCTTTTTGTGCTGCATTTTCCTGTGCTTGTTGAAGTTCTTCAAAATTTTGTCTCATTTCCTCTTCCTGAATTTTCATCAGTTCAGCTTGTTTTTGTGATTGTTCCAATAAAATTGCTGTTCTTTGGTTAATTTTTGTAACAGACAACGATGCAGCAATTGTTTCGGATAAAATTTCAACAAAATTAATTTCATGTTTTTCAAGTTCGTTAAATGATGCAATTTCAATAACTCCGATAACTTCATCTTCGGTAATCATAGGAACAATGAGTAAACTTCTCGGAACAGCTTCACCCAAACCGGAAGTAATTGTAATATAAGATTCCGGAATTTCCGTTCTGTAAACAGTTTTCTTTTCTGCAGCAACCATTCCTACCATCCCTTCGCCAAGTAATATTCTTTTTTGTTTTTTCTTTTCATGACCGTAAGCATATGCTGCTGTTAATTCAAGATATTGCTGTTCTTTATCGTCATTAAAAACAAACATACCGCCTTGATTTGCATTTATAAATTTTACAAGTTCAGAAATAACTTTTGAAGACATTTCGCTGATATTACCTTGTGTTTGTCTTAAAATATCATTAAATTTAGTTAATCCTTCATTAATCCAAGTTCTGATTTCTTCTTCTTTTTTTCTTTTTTCCTCTTCTGCAGAACTTTTGATAATATTTTCCTGCATTTCTAATAATGCGTTTCCTAAAATATCCTGTTTGCTCAGCGGTTTATAATTTATTTGATAATTTCCTTTTCCTATTTCCTGTGCAAATTGAGATGTTTGTTTAAGTCCTTCTATTAATTCATCGGTTGAATTACAAATTTCAGATATTTCGTTATTACCGCCGATATCCGGTTTCTCCGGCGGAAAAACTCCGAGACTTAAGGGACTGATATATTTTTTCAGTTGATTCAACGGTTTTGCAACGGAATTAGCAAATTGTTGAAAAAGAACCAAAAACAACAGACCTATTATTATAAAGAAAATAATAATTGAATAAACAGCTTGCTTTTGAGCCGCTTTTTTATATTCTTCAACAGAAGTCATTAATTGTTCTGTCTCGGAATCTAAATTTTGTGTATATGTTCTTAATTTTCCGAGTAATCCTTCATCATATTTGAGTCCGATAAGTTTGTCGGCTTTTATCAATGCCGTAAAATTGGTTTTATAAGCGTTAAGTATTTTATCTGTTTTAGAAATTCCGACTTGATTTTCCTGCAATGAATCAATTTGAGAAGTAAGTTTTTTGCCCGTAAGTTTATTATATTTTACTAAAAACTTTGTATAATTTGTTTCATCTTTCGATAATAAATAATTATCTGTAAGTAATATCATTTCCGAAATTAAGTATCCGGTTTTTGGAGGTACTTTGATATTTGAGATTGCATTTTCACTGTTTTTTAATGCACCTATAATTCCGGATGATATGTTTCCGCGTACAAAAATTTGATGTGTTAAGTCCGAAAAAGTTTCGGTATAATTTTCTTTTGCATTTTCAATATTTATTAATCGTGTTTTAAGATTGATTTTTTCGGAAATTTTATCTTTAATCAATATTTGATTTATATTTGAAAATATGTCTGAGGTTTTTTCAAATTTATCAATATATTTATTTCGCTCTGATAAGAAAAACTCTGCATCATTATTGTACCTCAATAAAAATTGCAATTCATATCTGCGTAAATTTAAATAGTGAATTTTTAATATATCTGCCCTGTGGTAGGATTCATTATATTGATTGATGTTTTTTACGGAAAAAATAAAAAACGTAATTATAATTATAATTAAAATTATGACACTTATTAAAATATAATTAAATCGAGATTTAATACTGATGTTTTGAAAAAATTTCATCGAAATACTGTTTAATAATTAGTTATTTTTAAATATTAAGATATGCTAACAAAGATAAGAAAAAATGTAAAATAATATAAAACTTTTTATTTTCTTAATCTTTGGAGTATAAAAATTACTATTTTTGCAGAAAAATGTTCTATCCTTTAAAATTTCAACCCATTTTAAAAGAAAAAATATGGGGCGGTAAAAAAATAAAAACCATTTTGCATAAAACTTCAGTTTCCGATAATATCGGAGAAAGTTGGGAATTATCCGGTTTGCAGAATAATGTATCAATAGTTTCTGAAGGAAGGTTTAAAGAGGTTACTCTTAATAAATTAATTTCAGAATATAAAGAATTACTTCTCGGCAAAAGTATTTATAATAAATTCGGTAATAGGTTTCCTTTATTAATTAAATTTATAGATGCTTCTGATGACCTGTCGGTTCAGGTACATCCTGACGATAAAACAGCTCGAAAATTATACGGACAGAACGGGAAAAATGAGCTTTGGTATATTTTAGAGAGTGAAAAAGATGCAGAACTTATTGTCGGACTCAAAAAAACTATAACACTTGAAAGTTTTAAAGAAGCAATTAAAAATCATACCTTAACAGATAAATTAAATTCTGAAAAAGTTAAAAGGGGGGATGTTTTTTATATTCCTTCGGGAAGAATTCATGCAATAAAAAAAGGAGTGATGCTCACAGAAATTCAGCAGCCTTCCGATATTACATATCGTATTTACGATTGGGACAGAAAAGGATTAGACGGGAATTACAGAGAATTACATATTGACGAGGCATGTAAAGTTGCGGATTTAAAAGCAAAAACGTATTATAAATCTGAATATGAGCATGCTGAAAATGAATTTGTAACTTGTGAAGCAAATCAGAATTTTACGGTTAATATTTTAAATTTTAATAAAGAAATACGTAAGAATTATTCCGAAACGGATAGTTTTATTGTTTTTATTTGTACAAAAGGGGCTTTTAGATTATTGTATTCGGAAAAAGAAGTCCGGGTGATATTTGGTGAAACTGTTTTATTGCCGGCAGTTTTGAAAAATATTACATTAATTCCCGAAACCGAAAGTGAATTACTTGAAGTGTATATTGAGGTAAAAAATTAGTTTTTTAATTTGAGTTTGAATATAATTATTAAATTAAATACCGAAAAATTGTGCGGCTTCATTTTTTACTATTCCCACACAAGTTTCAACCGGTTTAGTATCAATTTCATTATATGAATCAATTAATACAGCAGTAAAAGCATTTGATTTTAAATTAGGATCAATTTTACTGCCTGTAAGATTAATCAATCGTGCTATTTGTTCTTTTGCATATATCACAGCAGTCCATGTTTCATCTGTTAAGTATATTTGTTGAGCTAAATTATGATTAAATTCATTTCTTACGGCAGAGAGCATTGACAATTGCAGTTGTTTTGCTGTCATTCCCGGTTTAGTCAGCCTTAAAGCCAACGCATCGGGTCGGATACGTTCCAAAAATAATATTATTCTTTCGTATGCTTGTAATCGAATCGGTGTTATTAATTTATTATTTGCTTTTATTATGTCATATTTTAAATTCAGTTTTTCTTTTTTTGCAAAATGATTTAAAATAATCATTACTGCAACCAATAAGACAATTAAAGGCAGTATATATTTTGAGATTTCAAATAATTCGTTCATTCGGAAAAATTTTATATATACAAAAGTAATATAATTTTCGGTATTTTCAATCGACCGGAATATCGTAACGTAATTCAAATGAATATTATTTTCAAATTCAGTAAAAAATCACTATTTTCGCTTTCACAAAAAATTAAATCAATCACATAAAATATTATAATATGAAAGAAGTATATATTGTTTCGGCAACGCGCACACCTCTCGGCAGTTTCGGAGGTTCATTATCCGGTGTGTCAGCTACAAAATTAGGTTCAGTTGTTATTAAAGCAGCGGTTGAAAAAGCCGGTATTAAACCTGAAACTGTAAATGAAGTATTTATGGGAAATGTATTATCTGCAAATTTGGGTCAGGCTCCTGCGAGACAGGCTTCAATTTTTGCCGGTATTCCGAATACCGTACCTTGTACAACGATTAACAAAGTTTGTGCTTCGGCAATGAAAGCCGTAATGATTGGTGCTCAAACAATTATGCTCGGCGATAACGATGTTGTTGTAGCGGGCGGTATGGAAAATATGTCGAATGTACCTCACTATGTTCCCGGTATGCGAAAAGGATTAAAATTAGGCGACGGTAAATTAATTGACGGAATGGTAAAAGACGGACTTTGGGATGTGTATAATAATTACCATATGGGAAGTGCGGCAGAATTATGTTCTCGTGAGATGAAAATCAGCAGAGAGGAACAAGACAGGTATGCAGTACAATCATATAAACGTTCGGCGGCAGCTGTTGAAAGCGGAAAATTTAAAGATGAAATAATTCCTGTTGAAATTAAAACTCGAAAAGGTGAAATTATTGTTGATACAGATGAGGAATTTACAAGTGTAAAATTTGACAGAATTCCGACTTTAAGACCTGTATTTGAAAAAGACGGAACCGTTACGGCAGCTAATGCTTCGACTATAAATGACGGTGCTGCGGCACTGGTATTGATGAGTAAAGAAAAAGTTGATGAACTCGGAGTTAAACCTATTGCAAAATTAATTGGTTACGGAGATGCTGCTCAAGCTCCCGAATGGTTTACTACTGCACCTGTAAAAGCAATTCCGAAAGCAATTGCAAAAGCAGGTTTAACGGCTGCTGATATTGATTATTATGAAATTAATGAAGCCTTTTCCGTTGTAGCTTTGGCAGCCATAAAAGAACTCGGATTAAACGAAGCGAAAGTAAATGTTAACGGCGGCGGTGTTTCTTTAGGTCATCCTTTGGGAGCATCCGGAGCAAGAATTATTGTTACTCTTATTAATGTACTTAAACAAAATAACGGGAAATACGGTGTTGCAACATTATGTAACGGCGGCGGCGGTGCTTCGGCTGTTGTTGTTGAACTTTTAACTTAAGTTCGATATAAACATTATTGAATTCAGGTTTTAATGATAATTTATTTTCAACTGATAACCCGATAATTCTGATAATTTATCGGGTTTTTTATTTGATACTGTCCGTACGTTTCGTAATGTTTACGGTATCCGGTTTTTGTTTTCTGTTAAAGCGAAATAAATAATCAAAATCTCTTCTCCAAATAAAGCCGATGCCCTGAGTATAATCTCCGTCATTTTCTATTTTATCATTTGCTTTATTATATACTTTTGCTCTGACGGTTCCTTTTTTATTTAATTTAGCCTGCAATTCAAATTCTCCGATATAATTTGCAGCATCAGATTGTTGTGTTTCTTGTCCGCCGACACCCAAATTGCCTTTTATTTCAATACGATCGTTTAAAAACTTTTTTGACAAACCAAGTTTATATTCATTCGAGACATTTGCATTACCGGATTTATAATCAAAATTCAAATTAACATATTTAATTGACTTTAAAAGTGCATTTAATTGTTTTGACAGAATTTCTCCGGTTACTTGGTTTCCTGCAATATTTTCCTGTTTTATTCCGGGTAAGGGCTGAAAAACTCCAATAAGTAATAAAGATAAGAATTGTTGATTTAATTCATTTTCAGCCAAATTATTAAGTTTTGATGAATATTCATTTAAATTTTCGGGTAATATAATATTTAATTTAAATTTCGGGTTTAATAATTTGCCGGTAATATTTATAACACATTGAACATTTGTTCGTCTTACTTCATTCGGGTCTTGAGTTAAATCAAACAGAGATACATTGTTGAGCATATATGCCGCATTAATATTTACTGTTGCATTTTCCGGTGCACCGTACCAATCGATGGTACTGTTTTCGGTAATAACAAAATCCGTACGTATTATGTTTTGAAGATTAAATTGATAATGCCCTTTTGAAATATTATAAGTTCCGTAAACATTAAAATCTCCGTTTTTATCTAAAATAAGGCTTATTCCGCCGTTCCCGACAGTTTGTATGTCTCCGGAACTTTCATCGGGTAAAATTTCAATATCGGCATCAGGCGTAACATCTAATTTTAAATTCATACTGAAACCGCCGGTATTTTTCGTAATATTTACTTTTTGTTTTTGTTTATGTATAATTGAAGTATCTGTTTTAAATGTTAAAAAGCTGTTTTCTTCATTATAAGTTTTATCAGAAGAAATAGGTATGTAAACAATCGTATTTTTTTCTGTCGTTAAATTTGCATCAAGAAAAATATCATCTGAAGGTCCGGAAAAATTAATATTCCCGCTTGCATATGCCTGACCGTAATAATAGGATGAATCAGTGCGTACAATATCTAAAATATCATAGTTATTTACTTGAGCATCAATATCTAATGCAAATTTCTTAAAATTATTATGATGAATTATTCCGGAAATAAAAGCTGTTCCTTTTCCGTTTTTTGCCGTCATTTTTGTTCTGTTTATTATTATGTTTTTTCGATTAAAACTAAATTGCAATTCATCAATATTATTAAATGTATTTAGATATCGTATGTATGCCGTAGTTTGTTTAATTTTAAAATTTCCCGTAATGTCAGGATTGTTAATTTTTCCTTTAATATTAATTTTTCCGGCTAAAAATGCCGACGGATTAAAATCAACAAAATCAATGTAATAATCCTTAAAGGTTTTTAGAAGCATGCTTCTGACATCAACCGTAAAATTTAATGTTTTATTTTCCGGATAATAATCACCGTAAATTGTGTCATTCATAAATTTTCGTTTGCCTTTTACATTATAGGCATTTACATGAACAGTATTTTTTGCATCATCCCAAAAACTTTTCAAATAAAAATTTCCCAAATTCATATTATTAATATTTAAATCAATAATTGAGTCTTTTGTAAAAACCAAGGGCGATGTATAAAGTCCTGCAAACGTTGAAAACCCGCTTAATTTACCTGTTAATGTTATATCATCTGAAATTAAGGGTTTAAAATTGCTGATATTCAGGTTTTTAAATTTTGCATATAAAATATCACCTTGATATTTCGAAATATTACCGTCGATATATACTTCTTCGTTATTATGTTTAATCCTGAAATCTGAAATGTTAATATGAGAAGAATCAATATTTACTGCAGCATTATCAAATTTCCAAAGAATATCATTTAATGTTAATTCAGAATTTGAGAATGTGCATTTGTACCGATATTTATTATTTTCTTTTTTTCGGATGACTACAGTTCCGGAAATATCTGCCGCATAATTTGCACTGTCTTTAAAGTTATTCCATATTAAATTAAAATTTACATTGTCTTTTTTAATTTCGCCTCCCAAATTAAAATTTTCAAGATAGAAATTCTTATTCGGCTTTACCGAAGAACCGCCTAATCCTGCATATAATTTATTATTATGTGTATATGCAATAAAATAAAAATCTTTAATACTGCTGCTTTTATATTTTAACTTTTCTGCATTAAATGATAAATTAAATTTATCGGTATAAGGCTGAAAATATCCGAAAACTTTACTTTGTGCTGTTATTTCGGCATCGGGTAAAAACAGTTTTGTAAGAACATCGGGTTTTTTAATATTTATACTGAAATCTAAGAAGTCATTCGCCGAAATTGTTTCAGGTTTTTTCTCCGTAATAGGTTCGTCAAAGATATTATCAAAAACTAATTTTAGTGATTTGAATGAATTTGAAATATTTCCGATACTTTTTAAATAAACATCAATAATATCGGATGTTAATGAAATTTGTTTTGATTTTACGGAATCTTTTTCAGTATATTTACTTTTTAACAATAAGTTTGTAATTACAGTATTAACATTTCCTTCCGTATAAATAAGCGGTTTTTTTAATTTAACAGTACCTTCAAAATCATCAATAGTGAGTCCTTTAAAATTGCCGATTATTTCGGTTTGCAATGATGAAGGAATTGTTTTAAATTTCATCGTTTGTAAATCGGCATGTAAAATATCGGTAAAAATGTGTAATTCGGGAATATTCTCCGAGAAATCTCCGAAACCGGATAAATTCGCAACTAATTCCGGTTGATTAATACTTATATTTAAACTGTCCAAAATTTTATCATTTACAGAAGCGAATAAATTAATATTATGATAAGTATGATTTTTAAAATTAAATTGACTGATGATACCGGAAGTTTTAACATTTATTTTTTTATTTTTTAAATAAATAAGATTAAAGTTTTGCTCAAATGATAATTTTCCGAAAATTGAATTATTAAGTGCACGACCGACGTCAATATCTTTTCCGGTTAAATTTCCGGTTATTGTTGTAAAGCTGTCGGTATCTTTCTGTGCCGAAACATCAATTGTTATTTTTCCGAAATCTCCTGTTAACATTCCTGTTGATGTGAAATCAGCCGAATTTCCGTTTGTTTTTCCGATATAATTCACACTTTTAATCTTTTGCAATTCAACAGGAACTTTTATCAACGGTTTATTTTTACCGGGCAATCTAAAATGAGATAATTGCTCAAGATTTGTTTTCAATTCTGATATATTAATATCAAAGGAAAGATTCTTCCAATCAGGATAATTTTTGATATGAGAATTTGTTTTGAGAGAAAGAATATTTTCGGCATTTAAAGAAAATCCGGACAGATATAAATCATTCAGTTTACCTTTAATGTTTCCGGTAATAAAAATATTCCCGTTTTGCTTAATGCTGTCCTGCAGAAACAGAGCCATATCCTGATAATTTACGGCAGAATTTTTTTTAAAAGATGCCTCAACGTATAAATCTGTTTTATATGGGGAGAAATAATATCTGTCAGGATACGATAAATTTAAACTGTCAAATTGCAAATTACTTTTATCGGTTTGAATATCTAAATCTTTTATCAGAATTTTTGTCGGAGAAATATAGTTCTTTTTAGTGCTTATATTCTTAACAATTAATCCGCTTTTTTCTTTTAAAGATATATTTTTAATTACCGATTGAATAGTGCTGTTAAAAATATCAACATCATCAATATTCACTTCAATATCAGAAAATTGCATATCTTCAAAATCCATTCCGTCATTTGTAACACTGTCAATTTCTTTATATTTAAAAACTGAATTATGAATTGTTAAATTAGCTGCTTTCAAATGAAAATCTTCGGCTTTGCTTGTGTCATTTTTGGGTATCATTGCATCAATGATATAATCAAGATTTAAGGTGTCTTTTTTTACTTCATACAAATTAAAATATAGCTCATTCAGTTCTACATGCCTAAAAGACAGATTATTAAAATTTGTCGGAATGCCTGACGGCAGAATGTATAAATCTTTTATATACAGCATTGTATCTCTGTTTAAATCTTTAATTAAAATGCCTTGTATCTTAAATCCTTTAAAAAGACTGATATTTACATTATCAATATGAATATCTGTTTTTAGTTTTGCCGATAACTCTTTGGTAATATAATTTGTTATTTTTGTTTGAATGTAAGCTGTTTGCAACATAATAATTAAGCTAAGCAGAAGAATCAATAAGGTAATAATACCATAGAGAGTAAAACGTCTTAATTTGTCTGTTTGGAATACACGCTTTTGCATACGTTTACAAAATAATTATTTTTATTTGAGATAAACGAAGTTTCGGGATAATTTATTTGTTTATTTTTGCAAACTAAATGCCGGAAAAGGCAAAATGTTATTTTATTAAAGAAAATTTCTGAATTTTGATTACAATTTTAGCTATAGAATCTTCGTGTGATGATACTTCAGCAGCAATAATACAAAACGGACTGTTGCTGTCAAATGTTACGGCAAACCAGGATGTACATAAAAAATACGGCGGTGTTGTTCCGGAATTGGCATCGAGGGCACATCAGGCAAATATTGTTCCTGTCGTGCATACGGCAATACAGAATGCAAAAATTTCGATTAATGATATTGATGCGATTGCATTTACAAGAGGTCCGGGTCTGTTGGGCTCTTTACTTGTAGGTGTTTCGTTTGCAAAGGGTTTTGCATTGGCAAATAATATTCCTTTAATTGAAGTAAATCATCTTCACGGACATATTGCAGCTTTATTTTTAAAAGAAAAAAACATACCGCATACCGATCCTGAATTCCCGTTTTTAACGCTTCTGGTTTCCGGAGGACACACTCAGATTATATTTGTAAAAAGTTTTTTTGAAAAAGAAATTGTAGGACAGACTATTGATGACGCCGCCGGAGAAGCTTTTGACAAGACAGCAAAAATACTGGGATTGCCTTATCCCGGCGGTCCGCTAATTGATAAATATGCCAAACAAGGTAATCCTCAGCAGTTTAAATTTTCGAGACCGAAAGTAGGGGATACAGACTTCAGTTTCAGCGGATTAAAAACGGCAATTTTATATTTCATAAGAGATGAATCAGCAAAAAAAACCACTTTTGTAAAAGAAAATTTATATGATATTTGTGCCTCGGTGCAATTTACTATTGTTGATATTTTAATTGAAAAATTAAAAAATGCTGTTACTCAAACCGGCATTACTGAAATTGCTGTTGCAGGCGGAGTTTCGGCAAATTCGGGTTTAAGAAACAGATTGCGAGCCGAAGCTGCTGAAAACGGCTGGACTTTGCACATTCCTGAATTTAAGTTCAC
>JAJRUH010000093.1 GCA_024277895.1 Bacteroidota bacterium
AATATTATCCGAAAACATATTGCAAGCCGCAAGAAGCAATGCAGGACGAATACGTTTCCCGCCCGATGCCAAAGTATATGAAATCGGTTCATAAAGACCTTTCGGTTCTTTTTCTAAATTTAAAGAACTAATCTTCTGTGAAATAATATCTTGTAATTGTGAAATTGTGTACATAAACACCTTGTAGATTTTAAAATAATTGAAAAATTGATTTTCAGATAAGAATGATTACTTTTGATAATTACTTTATTTTACAAATGTAATAAATAATGAATAAAATCTCTCTTGATTCCGTCTCAAAAATCTTAAAAGGCAAGCTTTCGGGGAATAAAAAAATTCTTGTTTCCGAAATTATCATTGACAGTCGAAGTTTAACATCTTCGTCCGAACAGCTGTTCTTTGCTCTCACGGGAAAAAATAATAACGGACATCTGTTTATTCCGGATTTATACGAAAGAGGCATAAAGAATTTTATTGTTTCGGAAATGAGGAATTCATATAATAATTTATCCGAAGCAAATTTCATCATTGTAAATAATACTTTGGATGCCCTTCATCAATTAGGACACTATTATCGAAAGCAATTTAAAAAACCTCTGATTGCTCTTGTCGGAAGCAACGGAAAAACTATTGTTAAAGAATGGCTTTTTCAACTTCTGAAAGATGATTTTAAAATTGTAAGAAGTCCGAAAAGTTATAATTCACAAACCGGAGTTCCTTTATCATTAAGTTTGCTTGATAATAATTATGATTTTGCTTTTATTGAAACCGGTATTTCCCAAAAAGGTGAAATGCAAAAATTAGAAACAATCGTAAAGCCGGATATCGGTATTTTTGTTTCTTTCGGACAAGCACATCAAGAAAACTTTTCCGATAAGAAAGAAAAAGCAGAAGAAAAAATGCAAATGATGAATGATGTCAAATCAATTGTTTATTCTTCTGATTATAAGGAGTTAACAAATATCATCTACACCAAAAATAAATACGAGAACAAAAATAATTTCACTTGGTCAGTTAAAAATACAAACACAAATTTATACCTGAAAAGCATCAGAAAGAATCATAACTCATCAGAAATTATTACTGTTCACGAAAACAAAGAAATAACTTATCAAATTCCTTTTGTTGATGAAGCATCCGTAAAAAATTCAATGGTTTGCCTGTCTTTTCTTTTATCTCAAAATCTTTTAACCGATAATGTTCTGAAACGCTTTGCATCATTAGAACCGGTGGAAATGCGGATAGAGCAAAAACAGGGTATTAACAATTGTTTACTGATAAACGACAGTTATAATTCTGATATTATTTCTTTAAAAATTGCTCTGGATACACTTGAATATCAATCTGTTTACAAAGACAGAACTCTTATACTTTCCGATATTTATCAAAGCGGAATTGAAGATGCTGTTTTATATCAAGAAGTAGCGGAATTTGTTAAGGCGGCAAAAATTACAAAGTTCATCGGAATCGGAAAAGCAATATCAAAACATAAACACTATTTCACGGATATAAAAAATTCATTTTTTTATCCTTCTACTCTGCAATTTTTAAATACGTTTTCAAAACATTCATTCAGAAACGAAAATATTTTACTAAAGGGCTCTCGTTACTTCAAATTTGAACAAATATCCGATATTCTGCAACTCAAAAAACACCGAACCGTTCTTGAAATTAATACAGAAGCTGTGGTTCATAATTTGAATTATTATAAATCTCTGCTGACAAATAATACAAAAATTACGGTTATGGTAAAAGCCCTGTCATACGGCAGCGGAACTTATGAAATTGCAAAACTTTTACAACATCACAAAGTTGATTGTCTCGGAGTTGCGTTTACCGACGAAGGCGTAAAATTAAGAAATGCCGGGATTACGACCGAGATAATTGTTATGAACCCCGATGATGACGGATTTACCGATATTGTTGATTACAATTTGGAACCCGAAATATACGGATTTCATATTTTAAATGCTTTTGCAAAAAAAACAGAAACATATACCGGCAAAAAAATGCCTGTTCACATAAAAATTGACACAGGTATGAAACGCCTCGGTTTTTGTGATTATGAAATTGATGAATTAATACAGCAGTTGAAAAATTATCCTCAAATTTATGTAAAAACAGTTTTTTCACATCTTGCCGTCTCTGACGAACCCGATGATGATGAATTTACAAAAAAACAAATTTCTAAATTCAAAAAAATAAGCAAAAAAATTATTTCTGAATTGGGTTACCCTATTGACAGACATATCTTAAATTCGTCAGGAATTGAACGTTTTCCTGAAGCAAATTTTGAAATGGTTCGGCTCGGTATCGGACTTTACGGTTTTGGTTTTAATCAAGATAAATTAATGAACGTAAGCACTTTAAAAACACGGAATATAAAAATTAAAAAAGTAAAAAAAGGCGAAACCGTAGGTTAAGGCAGAAAATGGACGGCAAATAAAGATACAAAAATCGCAATTTTACCGATAGGATATGCTGACGGATTTAGCCGTGCATTAAGTAACGGAGTCGGAGAAGTGTTAATAAAAAACATAAAAATTCCGATAATCGGAAATGTTTGTATGGATATGTGTATGGCTGATATCGGAAGTCTAAATGCTGAAGAAGGCGATGAAGTAATAATTTTCGGAGATAAATATCCGGCAAGTGAAATTGCAAAAAAACTTAATACGATACCATATGAAATTATTTCAGGTATTTCGGAACGAGTAAAACGCATTTATTTAGGATGATAAAACAATTATCAACATCTTCCGAAAACAAAATTTTTATTCTTAAATACTCCGGAAATTCACTTTTCTTCAGAAAACAACAGATAATTAAATATATTCCTTACCTTTGCAACCTATTTAAATCTTACCTTTTCAAAATACCCCTCCATTATTTTTCTCAGGTAAACAAAATTAACAGATTAATGAAATTTGAAAATATGAATATTATTGAGCCGATATTAAAGGCTCTTAAAGATAAAAATTATACCGAACCTACAAGCATTCAAACACAAGCAATTCCGATTATTCTCAAAGGAAATGATGTTCTCGGCAGTGCTCAAACAGGAACGGGAAAAACCGCTGCATTTGCGATTCCGATTATTCAACACATATACAATACAGAAGTACAACAAGGCGGAAAAATTAAAATAAAAGCTCTGATTGTAACACCGACAAGAGAACTTGCAATTCAAATTGACGACAACATCAAAGAATATGGAAAATATACACATACGAAGCATACCGTTATTTTCGGCGGTGTAAAACAGGGCAAACAGGTCGATAAATTAAGAAGCGGAGTACATATTCTTACGGCAACACCCGGCAGATTATTAGATCTTATAAATCAAGGATTTGTCAGATTAAACGAACTTGATATTTTTGTTCTTGACGAAGCAGACAGAATGCTCGATATGGGATTTATTCACGATATTCGAAAAATTATAAAATTGTTGCCTTATAAAAGACAATCCTTATTTTTTTCTGCCACAATGCCGAGAAATATTGTTGAACTTTCTTCTAAAATTTTAAAAAATCCAAAAAAAATTGAAGTAAATCCGGTTTCATCTACGGCTGAAACTATCCGGCAATATGTATATTTCACAAATAAATCAACAAAAAAAGATTTGCTTTTACACATTCTTCAAAATATTGAAAATGAGCAAGTTTTATTGTTTTCAAGAACCAAACACGGTGCCGACAAAATTGCACGGAATCTTAAAAAACACAAAATAAATTCCGCTGCCATCCACGGAGACAAAGCACAAAATAATCGTCAGAAAGTATTAAAACAATTTAAAGCCGAAGAAATAAGAGTATTAGTTGCTACCGACATAGCAGCAAGAGGCATTGACATTCAAAAGCTTAAATATGTTATAAATTATGATATTCCGAATGTTGCGGAAGATTACGTTCACAGAATCGGACGTTCCGGAAGAGCCGGGGAAGCGGGAAATTCAATTTCAATATGCGAACCGGAAGAAAATGTTTACATCAGAGATATTGAAAAATTAATAAATCTTAAAATTCAGGTCGTAAAAGATAATCCTTTTCCGCAAACCGAAAAACCTATGACACAAGCCGAGAAAAAAGAATTTGAGAAAGAAAAACAAAGACGAAAGCAAGAGTTTTTTGCAAACAGGAAAAAAAAGCAGGGAAATAATTACAGACGGAGATAGGGCTGTATCTTCGTAAAAGTTTATAACAATATTTCCCCGGAATTAAGTTTACTGCTCTTTAATCCAATTTACCAACCCTCTTTTTTTAATAATTTGCATTAATTTTTCCGGTAAAGGGGCAAAATTAAATTGTTTCCCTCCTACGGTAATGTTTGAATTATCAAAATCAATATCAACTTTGTCCCCGGGTTTATATGCTTCAACCGCCTGAGGGTGAACTATAAGCAAAAGTCCTTGATTTATTGAAGAGCGATAAAAAATACGATTAATCGATTTTACGATAACTGCCTTAACACCCAAATATGAAAGCCCTACGGCAGGATGCTCGCGCGAACTTCCGCAACCGAAATTATCTCCCGCAATTATTATATCGTCTTTTTGTGCGTTTTTATGAAAGTCCGGGTCAAATCCGGCAAAAAGATGCGGAATAATTGTCTCGGGTTCAGAACTTAACACTTTATATGTCAAATTTCCCGCAAACATTTGGTCTGTATTCAAATCGTCAACATCGGCATAATTCCAGACACCGTTTTCCGTCCTTCTGTTTTCATTTTTCGAAATCGTAAGAGTTGCACTTTGTTCTTTTTTATAGAGAAATTTATCATTTTTATCAAAACCGTAAGCTGCGGTTATTTCTCCTTTAATTGCCGATGCCGCAACATTCGCAGGCGAAGCCAGATAAATACTTGCATTTTTATTCCCCATTCTTCCGAGAAAATTTCTGTTTGCAGTAGAAATAACATTATATCCGTCGGCGGGAATTCCTTGCCCCGTACCCAAACAAGGACCGCAAGAAGCAGATAAAACATTTGCACCGGCTTCAAGAAATATTTCTATCAAACCTTCTTTCATAGCTTGCAGATAAATTTTTTGCGAAGCCGGAGTTACCAAAAGTTGAAAACCTTCGGCAATTTTTTTGCCTTTCAAAATTTCGGCAGCTTGTCGCAAATCTTCAATTCTTCCGTTAGTGCAGGTTCCTATAAATCCTTGCTGTAACGGTGTTCCGGAAACTTCGGCAAGAGCTTTTACATTATCGACATAGTGCGGTGCAGCAACAACCGGATACAATTCATCAAGATTTATTTCAATTTCTTTTGCATATACGGCATCTTCATCTGCCCAAATCCCGTCAATTTCTTTTTTCCCGTAAAATTCTGCCAAAACCTCATCGGGAGGAAAAACAGCATTTTTTGCTCCCATTTCCGAAGCTAAATTTGCCAAAGTCATTCTTTCGGAAATTCCGAGAGTTTTAACCCCGTTTCCGTGATATTCAATTGACATATAATTTGCTCCGTCGGAACCTATCATTCCTATTATCCACAAAGAAATATCTTTTGCATAAACACCTTTTCTCAATTTTCCTTTCAAGGTAACTTTCATACTTTCCGGAACACGAAACCACGTTTCGCCCCTTTTCCATAGTCCTGCAGCTTCGGTTCTGTCAATTCCCGCCGCAAGAGCATTGAAAGCTCCGGCTGTGCAAGTATGACTGTCGCTTCCGACAATTATCATTTTAGGCTCGGCGTGATACGACATAATTTGATGACAAATACCCTTCCCGGCATCATAAAATTTCTTTATTCCCTGCTCTTTTACAATATCTCTGATTGTTTGGTATTGCGTAGCCAAAGCTGCAGTTGTCGGCGGAGCATTATGGTCTAACACGATTAACAGTTGATTGGGGTCGGCAACTTTTGTTCCGCCCATTTTTTCAAAAGTTTTTTTTATGCTTGAAGTATTGTCGTGTGTAAGAATAATATCCGGTTTTTTAAACACTACGGCACCTGTTTCGGCTCCTAAAATTTTTTCTGCAAAAGTTCTTCCCATCTTTTTATTTTTTAGTAATTTACCGCAAATATCAAAATTTGAAAACAAATATCAAAAAAATTTAATTGAATTAATGTTCTTTTGTATATTTGTAAGATAAATATTTTTATATGGGGTTAAAAATTTTTACAAAGAAAAATATTTCGGTTATTATTTCCCTGATGTTTTCAGTTATCGGATTTTCTCAAACAGCGGAATTACTTCCCGAACCGATTAACTCTGAAAATCAAAGAACTATAGCACCTTATGTCAGTTACGACGGGAAAAGTATTGTATTCATCCGACAAACTAAGAAATTCAGACATATGTTTGAATGTAAAAAACAAGCTGACGGGAAATGGTCGTTGCCTGTTCCGATTAATTCTGTCAACGTTTATGATTCTTTAGATTATTTTATTGATGCTCCCACATACAATCATGATGCAACTGTTATATATTTCAGCATGTTACATGATGACAGACATGCCAGTTTTGATATTTATTACACAAAAAAAGAAGACGGTATTTGGATGAAACCTGTTAAAATGAAAGCCCCCATTAACGGTTATGCCGATGAAACAGACCCTTTTATTAGTTTTGACGGAAAATATTTATTTTTTGCCAGACGATTCGAAGATAAGGAATTTGAAGATTATGAATGTTATCAAATATATGTTTCTCAAAAAAATGATACAGCCTGGGGAATACCTAAAGCTCTGCCCAATCCGATAAACTCTGGTTGTGATCGTGCTCCGAGAATGGCTGCCGACGGAAAAACACTTTATTTTATGTCAGTAAGAGGTAATAAGAAAACCGGAATTGATTTATATTATGCGAAAAAAATAACAAAAAATGCTTGGTTAACGCCAATTCCTATTGACACAATAAATAATTCGGAAGACGAAGCCTATCCGAGTATTCCTTTGTCCGGGAATTTTCTGTATTATCAAATAAAAAGAAAAAAGAAAAATGCAAAAGATGAAAAAGTTGTAAAATATCCGCTTCCGATTAGTTTACAACCGGAAAAAACAACTCATTTTTACGGCTATGTAACAGATTTGAAAAGCGGCAAGCCATTGAAAGCCTCTGTTAATATTATAGACCCGAATACATCTGAAATATTATCGCAAGTTACTTCAGATGAAGAAACCGGAAAATACAGTCTGTTTCTGCAAAAAGGTAAAAAATATCGTATTGAAGTGTTTAATAAGAACTCATCTCATTACTTTTTTTATTTCGATGCTCGAAAAATTAATAAATTTCAGGAAATTCAAAAAAACATACAGCTTTATCAAAATGTTAACCTGATTTTAAATGTATATGATACCGAGATTTACGAACCAATTCCGGCAAATATTTCCGTGATTAATAAAAAAACAAATGCAAAAATACAAGTGCCGATTAAAACTCTCGGAACAGGACGTTTTTATATTACCTTGGCAATAGGTAAAAAATATAAAATTGAAGCAGAACAGAAACACTTTAAAAATAATTCTTTTGATTTAGATTTGACCGGGGTTGTTCAATTTAGTGAATTTGAACGAGATTTGGAATTACAGGTTAAGAAAGTTGATTATGAAATTAATCTTTCAAACCAAGAAACCGGAGAAGCTGTTGAAACTGTTGTTGAAATAACAAACCTTTCTACGAATGAAAAAATTATCAGAAAAATAAAAACCGGCAAAAACGGTAAATTAAAAATTAAATTACGTGACGGAGAACAATATGAAATCAGCGTTAAACCAAAAGGATATGCTTTTTACAACACAACTGTAAACTTAGTTGATGAAGATGCAGATTATACCTTAAACGCAGAACTCAAACCTCTCAAAAAGAATTCTAAGGTTGAATTACACGATATAAACTTTGAAAGTAATTCTGCAGATTTGAACGAAAGTTCATATGCAGAATTAAATCAGTTATTTGAACTGTTAACCATAAACCCGCAAATGAAAGTCGAAATTTCCGCTCATACGGATGATGTGGGATCAAAAGCATACAATTTAAAATTATCCGATCGAAGAGCTGCTTCGGTAAAAGAATATTTAACCGATAACGGTATTCCGAACGAACAAATTATTTCAAAAGGATACGGAGAAAGCAGACCCGCTTATCTGCCGGTAAATACCAAAGAAAACAGAGCCAAAAACAGGCGAGTTGAATTAAAAATAATTGACATAAAATCATAATTTTCACATTATGACAAAATATAAAATTATAATAATTTTTGCTTTTTTATTAATTGTAAATAAGTCGTTTTCAAGTTCGAGACTAAAATATGACGATATTTATAAGGTAATTTTAAGCGGAGATAAAGATAAGGCTTATACCCTGTTAACAGCTTATCAAAAACAAAACCCAAACTTTGCCAACACCTATTTTCAATTAGGAATAATAGCAAAAGAATGGGCAAAAAATTTCAACCCTTTTACAGAATTTGAATATACTAAATTATTCATTTACAACACAAAGCTATACTTTAGTTTAGCTAAATTGAAAATGAAAGACGAAAAAAACAAAAATCGTTATTATTATAAAAATGCTCCGATTATTCCTAAAGGTAAAAAATTAAAATTAGATGATATTAATGCCTATATTGATTCACAAATTGAGGATATAACAGATTATGAAAATAACATCGTTAAAATTATTAATTATTACAATAAAAGCAGCGACTCTTACAACGAATGTGTCAGTATCTTTATGAAAATAAATTCTGACTATGCTAAAATCAAAAACATTTATTTAAGTGATGACGACAGTCTTAATTTTGATTTAAAAAATTTGGAAACTAATTTTGATTCTACCCTAATATATTTTAACTTATATAAAGAAGCATTAAAAAAATTCCCGATACCCGGTTATGACCAAACTTATAAACTGAAAGACATCGTAACATACAGATTAGACGGTTTAAATTATTCTGATTTTTTAAAAAATAATATCATTCTTTGGAATTATAAAAAATGGATACAAGGTGTAAGAACCGTTAAAAATAAGGTTATTAAAAATAACAGAACAGATATTGCCGATGAAGACAAAAAATTAAAAAGCAAAATTAACACTCTGGAAACAGGCATTTACTCTGATGAGTATAAACACTTTAAACTTTCCCCTAAGTTTGTTTACAAAATTGAAAAATTTGATAATAATTCTTTGCTTGTAAAACTGTTTAAACTCAACGAAACAAAAATAAATTATCTGGTAAATATTAAAAAAGCAATAAACGATCCCGTAACTATTACAAAATTTCCGATTTTAAAACGTGCGGAATATTGTTTTAATCTGCTGAAAGAAAAAGAAATTGCAGACAGCATCAATAAAATTTTCATAAATGCAATTACTCCGGAGCAAGTTAAAAAATACAAAAATTTTTATGTTTCAAAATACGAAGGAATGCAAGGTTTACAAAAATATTCTTTCAGACAAGAATTGTTTTTTGAAGCCAAACTTAATGATGCTTTATTAAACCTCAAAAAGCAATTATATTATACATCTTTTAAAATTAATACCGACTCATTAATTTATCAAAACAAATCTATTTCAACTGAAATCGTCAACCCGGCAACAAATCTTTCGGATTCGGGAAAATATCATATTACAAATTTCATTCAAACAAAAAATAATCATCTTTGGTTCACAGGATTTGAAGTCTCTAAAGATAATAAAAAACACGGATTTACCGGCTATACCGAAGATTTCAAACATGTTAAATTCATTAAAAATGTAACACCGAAAAATTCCTCCGAAACATACAATACTGTTTGTGCCTCATATCAAGGCGGTTGTTTTATTATTTCAACCGAAACGGGCTCGCAAATCACAAACACTTTAATAAATTATAATAATAAAGGAGATGTTATTTTTAAAAATGAATTACCCTATCATAAAATTCCGCGTTTAATGAAATACGACGATATTAATAATGTGCTTTTAATTGTTTTTAACGGACAAACATTTAACAACATACCCGATGACCCCGAACAAATAATTTATCACTATAATCCGGACGATCAACTGCAAACTTACGAAGTAAAAATATCGGCAAAAGCCGAAATCTTTGATATGATTCGTGTAAATAATAAAATGTTACTTTTCAGTAACTTTATAAATTATACAGATTTAAACGGAAATATTGTAAGCTCAAAAGCAGGAAACAACAACAAGAATACAAATGTTCTGGTAACAATCATATCAAAAGGTTTAATTAAAAAACAAATACCCTTTTTCAGTTCAAATTCTTTTTTCGGTGTTAAAGCCTTAAAAATAAACAGTAATACAATAAATATCTTAGGCTATAAATCCGAGATGATAACATCTGATTTTAAATCTCTAAACTTAAACGAATTATATTATGAATTAATCAATCCTGCAGCACATAAAATTTATTCTGCTTGGCACGATTAATGTTTTTAAATTATTTACTTTACATAATTATTAACTGATACCTCTAATATTACTATAATGGATATTAAAAAATACATTTTCACACTATTCTTGCTTTTCTCAGTTTCAATCTCTTTTTCACAAATTGAAAGTAAAGGCATACCATACATAAAAAATTATACCAGAGTTGATTATGACGGAAACAATCAAACATTTTCAATCGTTCAGGATAATCGGGGTATTATGTATTTTGCAAACCAAACCTATATTTTAGAGTTTGACGGTAACACCTGGCGAAAAATATTTTTACCCGGCGACCCGAATATATATTCAATGGTAAAAGATAAAAACGGACGAATATATGTAGGTGCCAGTGTCGGTGAATTCGGATATTTAAAAATCGGCAAAAAAGGAAATATGAAATACCAATCTTTAACCTCTGAAATACCCGAAAAAAAGAAGCAATTTACGATTGTCCGGAAAGTTCAGATAACAAAAAATAATCATGCAGTTTTTATTACACCTCAAACAATTTACATATATGAAAACGACACAATAAAAACAATTGATATAGAAAAACCGGAAAATAATTTCAGCGGTTCATTTAAAATTAACGACCGAATTTTTATCCATGAAAAAGGTCGGGGAATTCTCGAATTCAAAAATGACAAATTAGAACTTGTAAAAGGAACCGCTGATTATTACTCAAAAAAACAACCTTTAGGCATGTTTCCCGCTCCGGGTAATGCCTTATATATAACAAGTTGGCAAGACAGTGTAAAAATCTTGTCTGACGGCGAGCTGAAAAATATCAACAGAAATCCTTTACTTTTTAATTTAATCTATCCTTCCGTTTATAATGATAAATATTATTTAGGCGGCTTATACGGAAAAGGAATGATTATTACCGATAATAAACTTCACATAATAAAACACCTCTCTACCGATAACGGACTGCAAAACAACACTGTATGGTGTATATATACCGATCGGGATAAAAATATATGGATCGGAACAAATGACGGAATTTCAATCATTTATGCAAACTTGCCCTATACTGTATTTTCAGCTCAATCAAATTTAAGCGAAGCCGTTCATGCATCCCTTCTCTTTAATAATACGCTGTTCGTAGGCACTGCCGGAGGATTATTTTACAGAAACTTTACTTTTAATAACAATACCGATAATGAAAATTTTACCCAAATTGAAAATCCGACAGGACATACACAAATCTGGAAAATTGATACTCTGAACCATACCCTTCTTTTTGCCGGGCAATCAGGATTATTCGAAGTTAAAGATAATAAAGCCCTGCTGATAGGACCTAATGTCAGTGTAAAAAGCTTCATTAAACTTACCGATTATCCTGATAAAATTCTTGCAATCGGCGGTCATGGTTTATCAATTTTTTCATTCCATAACAACGCTTGGAAATTTAATTATGCCGTTAAAAACTTCAAAGGAAATTTTCGCCATTTAGAAGAAGACTCTGACGGAACATTTTGGATTTCTGACAGAAGCAAAGGAATTTTCAGATTAAAATTGAACAAAAATCTCGATTCGGTTATTGAAAACAAAACATTCTCGGAAAAAGACGGATTACCGAGCATATACGGAAATTATGTTTTCAAAATTAATAATCAAATTGTTTTTACAACGAAAAAAGGTGTTTATCTTTTTGACAAAAAAACCGGAAAGTTTATTAAAGACCCGTTTTTCAATAAAATCTTCAAAAGAGATATTAAAATTACAAACCTTTATCAGGCAAAAAACGGAAATATTTGGTTTAAAGAAGCTATTGATGATCCTAAAATAAAAAATAAACAATCCTGGGAACTCGGTTTAATCAAGTTTAATCCTAACGGTATCCGACCTATTATCAAAACACCTTTCTATAAAGTAAAAAACAACATTTTCAGTATCAATCAAATCTCTGATAACGAGCTAATTGTCGGGACCGAAAGTGGTTTTGTTCTGTATAATTTACATATGAAAAAACAATTTGAAGAACCTTTTGCAGCATTAATCCGAAAAGTAGAGTTTATCAAAAACGATTCTCTTCTGTTCGGCGGTGCATTTAAAAACGATTCCGGAAAAGTTGCACTTCTGCAAAACCCTAATAATATCCCTAAAATTCCATACGAATTTAATGATTTACGATTTACTTTCTCATCTGTTTTTTATGAAGAACCCGAAAAAACACAATATAAGTTTATTTTAAACGGTAATGACACAAAATGGTCCGACTGGAAATTTAAAATTGATAAAGAATATTCCAATTTAGGTCCGGGAACATATACATTTATCGTAAAAGCGAAAAATTTATACAATGTTGAAAGTAATACTGCCGAATATACATTTGAAATTTTACCGCCTTGGTACAGAACTTTCGGTGCATATTTAGGCTACTTTATTTTATTTATTCTGTTTATTTACGGAGTAATTCAATTAAGTATTTTTCGATTAAAAAAACAAAGAGAAAACTTAAAACGCATTGTAGAAGAACGAACTCAGGAAATTCAACTTCAAAAAGAAGAAATTGAAGCCAAAAATGAAATTTTGTCGGAACAAAATGACGAAATAAGCCAAAAAAATGCTTCCATTACGGCAAGTATCAACTATGCAAAAAGAATTCAAGAAGCAATGTTGCCTCTGAAAGAAAAAATTACTGCCGGTTTACCCGAAAATTTTATTTTATTCAAACCTCGCGATATTGTCAGCGGCGATTTCTATTGGTATGCCGAAAAAAACAATAAAATTATTTATACTGCTGTTGATTGTACCGGGCACGGCGTTCCGGGAGCTTTAATGAGTATGATAGGCGGACAAATTTTAACAACCCTTGTTAATGCAAACGGAATTACAAAAGCAGATGTAATTCTCGAAAAAATGAATGACTATGTTATAAAAGCCCTGAAACAGGAAAAAGAAGGTTTGTCGCAGGACGGAATGGATATGGCATTATGTGTTATTGACAAAACAAATAAAACAGTTGAATTCGCCGGTGCAAAAAATCCGCTTGTTTATATAACAAACGGAGAATTAAAGCAAATTAAAGCAAGCCGTAGCGGTATAGGAGGCTATCAATCCGAAGCTAAAGACTTTAATGTTAACATAATACATTACGAATCACCAACTTGGTTCTATATGTTTTCTGATGGTTTTCAAGATCAATTCGGAGGTCCGAAAAATCGTAAATTTATGATAAAACGATTAAAAGAAGTTTTATTGGATATTCATTACAAACCAATGGAAGAACAACATGAAATATTAAGCAAAATAATTGAAAAATGGATGGAAAACACCGCACAAACCGATGATATTATTTTATTAGGATTTAAACTTTAAATCCGCGTCGGAAGCGCTGTTCTCGAAAGCTAAAATTACTGATATACAGCAGGTTAACCCTTGTCAGAATTCATATATTTATGACTTTTGACTTTTCGAAATAAATTCAACTTTTAAAAATATTATGAAAAAAAACTATATTATTTTATTCACACTGATTTTAGGAACAGGTTTCTTTTCCTGCAAAACAAAATCACTTTCAGTAAAGGTGCTGAAACCGGCTGAAATTTTTATCCCTGCACATATTAAAACTTTGGCAGTTGCAAACAGAAGTTTACCTGCAAAAGGAAACGGTAATCAATTTCGCAATGTGGTAGAAGGAATTCTCAGCGGAGAGGAATTATTTCTTGACCGCGAAGCTTCGGAAAGAGCAATCAGCGGTCTGGTAAACGGACTGCAAAATTCTCCGAGATTCAACGTTACCGTTCCCGACGGTTTAAACTTAAAAGGAACCGGAACAGCAACATTTCCTGCTCCCTTAAATTGGCAGAAAATCAGTCAAATTTGTAACAATTATTCTGCTGATGCCTTAATTTTACTTGAAACTTTTGATTCTAACACATCAAGACATTTTGATTCACACCAAAAAACAGTAAAGAAAGATAATAAAGATATTACTTATACTGAATACATTGCATCAATTGATATTGCCGTAAATGCCGGTTGGCGAATTTACGACCCCGTAAATCATAAAATAATTGACCAAAACATTTATGTTGACCACAAAGGTTGGGACAAAAAAGGCAGAACAAAAACAGAAGCCGAAAATAATCTCCCAAAACAAGCTGATGCTGTTAAAGAGGCAGGTTATTATGCCGGAAAACGCTATGCCCGAAGAATTTCTCCTACTTGGATTTGGGTTTCAAGACATTATTACATAAAAGGAAATGATGACTTTAAAAATGCAAAATATAAAGCTGATGCAAAACTATGGGAAGATGCTGCAGATATATGGAAACAATATGTTAACGACCCCGATTATAAAATTGCCGGTCGTGCTTGTTACAATATGGCATTAGCCTCTGAAATATTAGGAAAATTTGATATCGCTTTAGATTGGGCTCAAAAGGCATATGCCGATTATCATCTGAAAGATGCCAAATCATACATTAATATATTAGAAAACAGAATTAGAGATGCCGAACGTTTAGACAGACAAATGAATAATTGAAAAATTTTTCAGCAATAAAATAAAAAAAACACGTTTAACAAAAAAACTGATTTATAATAAACCAAAATCAAACAAATGAATTTTAAACAAACTTTGTTTACGGGAATATTAATTTTTGTAAGCATCTTAAGTTTTGCAAAAAACGCAACCTTAAAAGGAAAGGTTATTAATAATGATAAATTTACCGAAATAAAACTTCAGGATATTGCACACAATACCATTGAAACTCAAAAATTGGATGCTTCCGGAAATTTTACTTTTAAAACAACCTTTGATAAATTTAATTTTTACTTATTAGTTCTCGACAAACAAAACTTTACGGCATTTTTTCCCGAACCGGGCGAACAAACAAAAATCATCATAGATATTAAAAATATAAGAAACCCGAAAATCACAAATTCTGTTCAAACTCAGTTATACTATAATTACAATAATAAATTCAGTAAACTGAAAACCAATAAAGCAAAAATTGAATTCGTTAAAAAAATGATTGACGAAAATCCGTCTTCTCCGGTTTGTATTTTTTTCGTTAATATTTTAAATACCGACAAATATTATTCTTACCATAAGAAATTAAGTGTCGGCTTGGCAAAATATTCCGACAATAAAATAGTTAAAGATTATATTACAAAAACTGAAAATATTAAAAATTTATCCGTAGGAAAGCTTGCTCCGGAAATAGCCCTTCCGAATCCCGACGGAAAAACAATAAAATTATCTTCACTCAGAGGTAATTATGTTTTAATTGATTTCTGGGCATCTTGGTGTCGCCCCTGTCGTGCCGAAAATCCCAATAATGTAAAATTATATAAAAAATATCACGATAAAGGTTTTGAAATTTACGGCGTTTCACTTGACAGAGACAAAAATGCTTGGCTTAAAGCAATAAAAGATGACAATTTAACCTGGACACAAGTCAGCGATTTAAAATTTTGGCAATCTGAAGGTGCAAAAACATATAACGTCCGTTCAATTCCGCATACGGTTCTCATTGATAAAGACGGTAAAATTATTGCTGCCGGTTTAAGAGGTAACAGTTTAACTGAAAAATTAAAAGAAATTTTTGGAGAATAAAATGCCTGAACTTCCGAAAAACCCGACTTTAAAAGATTTGCAGGATTATATTAAAACTGTTGCAAATGAGCGTGGTTGGGATAAAAATAATCATTTGGAAATTTTTTTGCTCTTATCAGAAGAAATGGGCGAATTAGCTAAAGCAATAAGAAATAAAACAGGATTATATTCAGAAAACAATAAAGAATCAAGCAAGGAAGAATTAGAACTTGAATTTGCAGATGTTTTAAATTATCTTTTTGATCTGGCTAACTGTTTCAATATAAACTTAGAAGAAGCTTTCAGAAAAAAAGATACAATTAATTCAAAAAGAATCTGGACATCAACAACTTTATAAAATAACTAAAATTCGGTGCGGTGAAAACAAAACAAACTCTCTTAATTACTGTATTTCTGCTGTTATCATATTTCGGAAATACACAAACAATAATAAACAATGTAAGTTTACTCAAATCTGAACTTGATACTATCTCTGCACAAAAACTGCCGATTACTTCCGCAGCATTGAATCAAAACGGTAATTGGATTATTTTCTATGGTGATATCGGCTTCTCTTTTGTAACAATGCCGGCGAAATTATCTGCAAAATTAGATACATTAAACACAAAACAAATCCCTTTGAAAGACATTGATTTTGTCGGCAATTCCGGTTGGGTTTTATTGGCTGAAGACAATGCTTTTTATTCCGACTCTCTTCCTGCTAAAATTTTATCGGGTCTTAAAAGAATTAACCAACAAGGAAAAATAATTAAGTGCATAAGTATTTATAATGATAAAAGTGTGGTTTTATTTACACCAAAAGCTCATTATCAACACAATATTTCATCTTTATTAAAAAAGAAATTATCCGATTTAAAATATCGTAACCAACGAATAAAAAATATTGCTCTTACAAAAAAGGACGGATGGATTGTTTTATACGCAAAAAAAGGATTTTCATACTATAATATTCCGCTTTCAATGTCAATAAAAATAAAAGAACTTGTTCAAAACGGCTCAACCCTCAACAAAGTATTTTTCTTGGGAGATAAATGGATTGTAGTATATGACAACTATAAATATATCAGCAACTTATAAATTTTCAATATGCGGTTTTTTATTTTGAGTATTGTTTTATTTTTCAATTTACAATTAAGCTCTGCCCAAAATACTTTAACTGCCGAATTATCATTACCGTCTCAAATAAAAAACAATAAAAACTTTACGGTAATATTAACAATAATAAAGCCCGAAAATCTCCATTCTTTTGCCGTTTTCACACAAAAAATTCCGAACGGATTTTTCGTTAACCCGGAAATTCTTAACGGGGCAAAATTTTCTGTTAAAGACAATTTACTTACAATAAAATGGTTGCGATTTCCCGGAAAAAAACTTCTTACAGTTTCGTACACTTTTTCTTATCTTAAAGGAATATCCGGAATATTTTCTCTTTCCGGAAATCTCAATTACCTTATAGGAAATAAAAAAGGTGAATACAAACTTAATAAATACCGTTTTTCAATAATACCCGAAAATTTAAAAACTGTTGAAAATTTAAATAATTACAGTGTCAATTATGAAACTTTTCAAAATGTTAAATGTTTCAGAAAAATTATACCGCAACCCGACAAAAGCTATTTAACAGAAATAAAAATAATTAATTTGCCGAAAAAAACTCAATGTATTATCGTCGAAGAAATATCTTCCGATTTTAAAATTCAAAGTTCCCGCTCGGTAAATGTAAAAATTGCCGAAAATAAAAGACTGATTCAATTTAATAAAGTAACTTCCGTTAATAATAAAAGTATTTTGCTTTCGTACCTTTTAATTCCGAAACAACGAAATGAAACAAAAACACCGGTTATTTTCGGTAAAATGTCTTTTATAAAAAACGATCAAATAATTAATATTCCGATTGAGAATTTACCGTAGATGTTCCGGTTTGTGAAATCTTAAAAAAGTAATACAACAAAGTTCCGACAATTAATATCGAAAATAATACCGCCGGCAACGAAGCAAAATCACTGCCTATTTTATCTGCTTTATCATACAAATCGCTGCCTTTCATAAAATAATACATAAGAACGGCAAGTCCGTTGTTAAAAAAATGTACTGCCGCGGGAACCCAAATATTTTTTGACCAAACAAATAAATAACCGAATAAAGTTCCCAGCAAAAATCGAGGTAAAAATCCGTAAAACTGCATATGAACAGCACTGAAAATAAATGCTGAAATTAAAATTGCCGCATGTTTATTTTTTGTCCATTCTCTGAAAAGTTTCAACAAAATTCCCCTGAATAAAAACTCCTCTCCTATTGCCGGCAATAAAGCCACTATAATTAAATTAATAAAAAGTCCGCCGATAGTTTTAACATTTAAAAATGCTTCGGTTATTTTTCCGGCGGATTCTTCCATCGCTTTTAATTTATCTTCAAAACCTGAAAACCCTGCAGGTAAAGTCATTTTGGCATTTATTGCAGCAGTAAAATTAATAAGGGGTATTGCAAAAAAAATTATTAAAACAGCTAATAAATAAATATTCAAATTGCTTTTTGTATTAACTCTTAAATAAGTTGCGGGATTTTTTGAAAATACATAAGCTGCAACAATCGGCGGCACAACAAAAATGCCGAGATGCTGAATAAACTGCATATATTTTATCAAACCGATATTTCCCGGATTGTTAACATTCATCGCCTCACTGAAAGATGACAAATTCAATCCGAAAAAAGGTATTGCCGTTATCAAACCCAATATCAAAAATACCGAGAATGATGCAACAATAATAAATAACAAAAATATAACCCGTGTAAAAGGGTGCGAATGTTCAAATAACGGATTTTTCATTAATTCGATTGTATTTCTTGTGTTAAAATTGTTTGTGTGGGGAAAGCAAAATCTAATCCGGCTTGGTTAAATTTTTGTAAAATTTGCAAATTAATTTCATTTGGTGCTAAAAACCAATAATCCGGTTTGCTTAAAATATAATATGTAAAACTAATATTTAAAGAAAAGTCTCCGAATGATTGAAAATACACAACACAGTTATTCTGTGTATATTCACACTTTTCATTAATCATTTTAAGAATCTCCGTTCCTTTTTTAATATCATCAGGTGTTGTTTCGTAATTTAAGCCTAAAGTAATATTCATTTTACGACTCGGTTCCGAACTGATATTTTCAATATATTTTTCAGTAAAGTTTTTATTCGGAATTGTAACCGTTCTTCCGGCAAGTGTTCTTAATTTCGTACTGCGTAAGCCCATGTCAAAAACAGTACCGTCATATCCGTCAATCACAATTCGGTCTCCTATTTTAAACGGCTTATCCATAAAAACCGTTACTCCGCCGAAAAGATTTGCCACCGAATCTTTTGCCGCCATTGCAAATGCCAAACCTCCCAATCCGAGTCCGGCAAGTAAAGCCCCCACATCATAGCCCGCATTATTTAATCCTATAACAATTGCCATTGCCCAAATAAGTGCTTTCAAACTTTTTCTTACTATCGGCATAAGTTGATCATCAAGGCTGCCTTTTGTTTTTTTAACAAGCGGACTTAAATATTCAACTAATATAGAATCAACCAAGCGTACAACCAACCAAGACACATCGAAAGTAAATGCAACATAAAAAGCTTTATCGGCAAAATGTGCAAAGCCTTCCGATACATTCAAATATGAAACGGCATACCAAATTCCGCCCAGAACCAATGCCAAAATTACAGGTTCTTCAATTTTATCAATAATTAAATCGTCTAATTTTGATTTTGTCTTTTTTGTAATTTTTTTTATAATGTTTCCCGAAAGCCAATAAATTGCCTTTGCCAAAATAAATGTTCCTAAAATTATTAAAAATGCAATACTCCATTCTGCAATCGTATTTCCGTAGAAAGTCTTCTCAAAAAATTCACTCATATCTTTTTTTTAATTGTTTTGCAAATCTATTAAAGAAAATTTATTTAAAAAATCGAAAATCTTTTTACTTTTATCCTTTCAAACTAAAATTACTTAAAATGAAAAAATTTATTTATTTATTCATTGCATTTTTACTTCTTTTTCAATATGCTGATGCTCAAAGAAGAAAACAAACCATCAAGTGGTTCAGTATAGCAGCAAAAGCCGGTTACGGCAATTCTGTTCTTTTAAATGTTAATAATATTGAAGACAAACATACTACTTTTAACTATTTGACACCGAGTTTATCATACGGCGGTCGTTTTACATTTACTTACGGAAATAAAATAGGTTTCGGTGTCGATGTGTTACTGTCATCTTTCGGTCAAAAATACACAATTGATAATAACGGTGATATTTATGATAAAAATTTAAAAGTAAAATCACTTGATATTTTACCGTTTTTTAGATATTCCGGAGAAAAAGGCGGCTATTTTGAAATAGGTCCTAAATTTTCAACCGTAAAATCAATGACGATTACAAACTCAATAAGCAATCCGAATCCGCCGTTTAAACCTACGGATAATATTGCCGATAATTATGCTCCCAAATTCACAAGTTTAGTCTTAGGTTTTGGTCTTGCCGTATATAAAAACGAACGTATGGATATTAATCTCGGTACGCGTTTTGCATATTCATTTACGGATTTTACACCGGGATATTCATACAATGTAGTTGATGACGGATACTATATCCCGTCAAAAGACATCATAACTCCGACAAATCCGCTCTCAATTCAATTTATTTTAGAAGTGAATTATTATTTTGCATTTTACGGAGATGCTACCTGCGGCAAAGGTCGATTGATGCTTTTTAAATAAAAAAATGAATGTCAGAAATAAACGAGATAAGGGCTTTTATTAAGCCCGAAATGGATAAATTCAATCCCTTTTTTAAAAAAGCCGTTAAAAGTAATGTCCCGCTTTTGGATATTATTATGAATTATATTATCAGGCGAAAAGGCAAACAAATGAGACCGATGTTTGTCTTTCTCTCAGCAAAACTTGTCGGAAAAGTTACCGAAAGCACCTATACAGCTGCAGCACTTATCGAACTTATGCATACGGCAACATTAATTCACGATGATGTTGTTGACAATTCACATAAAAGACGCGGATTTTTCTCAATAAATGCTTTGTGGCGATCTAAAATTGCCGTTCTTGCCGGAGATTTTTTATTATCAAAAGGACTTCTCCTTGCCGTTCAAAAAAAAGAATTTGAATTACTCGAAATTGTTTCGGAAGCAGTTAAAGAAATGGCCGAAGGAGAACTTTTGCAAATTGAAAAATCTCGAAAATTAGATATTACAGAGGAAACATATTTTGAAATAATTTATAAAAAAACCGCAACACTTATTGCCTCTTGTACTGCTGCCGGTGCCGCTTCCGCCGGTGCCGACAAAGAAACAATAAGTAAACTTAAACAATTCGGGAAATATGCAGGAATTACGTTTCAAATAAAAGACGATCTTTTCGATTATCAAAAAACTAACCTTACGGGAAAACCTGCCGGAAACGATATACAAGAAAAAAAAATGACTTTACCGCTGATTTACGCTTTAAAAAATGCAAATAATTCCGAAAAAAGACATATCTTAAAATTAATTGTAAAATTTTCCGAAAAGCAATCTTCCGTTAATGAAATTTTGAATTTTGTTAACAATAAAGACGGTTTAAAATATACTGAAAAAGTTTTACACGAATATAAAAATAAAGCACTGAAAAATATTGAAGACATTCCGGATTCTATTCCGAAAAAACATCTTTCTGCCCTTGTCGAATACATTACTGTTCGAAAAAAATAGTAAATTATATCAAATTTGTTAACCTTTTGCTTACCTGAATAACTTGAGTTATAATACTTTTTGCTTTAAATTTGCAATATTACAAATAATTTAAGACAGAAAATACTTTGTTTATCATAAAATTTAAGAACCTTATCAAAAAAAACAACATAAAACAAACTAAATAACCAATATTGTATGTTATAATGCGATTTTATAAAGATTTGAATAAAACATTTATATACTATGAAAAATATATCCGTCAAAACAACACAACTTAGAATTCTTATTCTGATATTTTTTTTAGGTTTCACAACCGTTATAACAGCACAAACAGGACCTGCAGGTGTCGGAAATACCGGCGGAACAAACGGACAACCTAAAAATGTATTATGGCTTGATGCAAGTTCATTATCTTTTGCCGACGGTGCTGATCTTAATATATGGACAGATCTTTCCGGCAATAATAACAATTTAAGCCAGCCGACTGCCGGGTTTACACCTGTTTTTCAGAATGATGCAAGCAATTTAAACGGACATCCGAGAGCAGAATTTTCTAAAGTAAATAATCGTATCGTTATTAATCCCTTTAATGATATGCCGACATCAGGTATTACTTCGTTTATTATTTATAAAACTACGGATAGCGGAGACGGTCTCCTTTCTTATGCAACCGGTTCCGGAACTGCAAGTAATGAATTTTTATTGTATAATAACAGCAATTTAACAACCTACTTTCAGGCAAACAGTGATAATTCAGGAGTTGTACTAAACTCAGGCAACTGGCAATTTGTTTCTCATGAATGGCAAAGCAGTAACGGAAATCTTAAAATTTATACTGACGGAGATCAAGTCCGTTCAACTGTTTTTCAAAGCGGTCATTCAATACTGTCCGGCGGATCTCTTGCTATAGGCGGAGAACAAGATGATGTTGACGGCGGTTATACGTCCGGTCAGGCATTTCAAGGTGAAATTGCAGAAGTTATAATGTATAATTCTTTTTTAAACTCTGCACAAAGACTTATCGTAGAAAATTATCTCAGCGAAAAATATAATATTGCATTTGCTACAGCCGGAAACGATAAATTCGGAAACGATGCAAATTTTAATTCAAGCTATGTTTATAATATCGCCGGTATCGGAAAAGAAGCCGACGGCAGCCATACGCAAACAAGTTCGGGAGGTTTATATTTATACGAATGGAATTCAACACTTGCAGACGGAGAGTATATAATGCTGGGACATGATAACACAACCAATAACTCAACAACAACATATACGGGGTCTGACTTACCCTCAGGAACAGAAGCATCATGGGCAAGGCAATGGTATCTCGAAAAAACATCATCAGACGGAGTTGATGCAAAACTTATTTTTGATTTTAAAGAAGCTTTAACAGACGGTCAATACCCTGCAAATGTTGCAAATTATGTTTTATTATACAGAAGCACTGTAACAGGCTCATATTCAGTCGTAACTGTTGCCGGACAAGGCACTTTTGATGCTGATCAAGTTTATTTTAATGTAGCTGATGCTGATTTGCAAACCGGTTATTACACCATCGGAACTACAGATGAAACCAACAGTCCTGTTGAAGGAATTTCAGGAAGAACATGGTATGCACTTGCAAGCGGAGATTGGGATAATTGGGAATATTGGACACTCGATCCTGCCGGAGCATTACCTAATAATCCCGGTCACGAAACTCCTTCTTCTCAAGATAAAGTTGTCATACAAACAGGAAAAACTATTACCGTTTCTTCAAATAATAAAAAAACTGCAGGAATTACCGTTGACGGAATCCTTCAGCTCGGAACAACAACCGGTCATAACTTTACAGAAATTAAAGGAAGCGGAAGAATAAAATTATCAAGTGATAACTTTCCGCTCGGCGATGCAACTGATTTTATAACTGCCGGTCAAGGTGAAGGAACTGTTGTTTGGCAAGGTGGTTCATACAACCTTTCAACAGCTCACACCTTTTTTAATATGGAGGTTAATTTGGGTAACTCGGCAAATACTCTTACAATGCTTGCTGATTATACCATTAACGGGAATTTAGTTGTGGAAACGGGAATTTTTCAAATTAATGATAATGCAAGTACGACAAATTTAAATCTTACTGTAAACGGTAATGTATTTGTTGAAGCAAACGGACAAATTTTAACAGGTTCTGCAAATGCTCGTCATCAATTTAATATGTACGGAGATTTAACAAATAACGGAACAATCAAATTTACAAACCGAACTGCTGCCGATTATACAAACGAAGCAACTGACGGAATTGTTGATGCTAATTTTCTAAGTGCCGATAAAAATCAAACAATACAATGTAACGGAATTACAAATTTTTACCGTATTAAAATTGATAAAGGAACGGATATGACATATGAATTGTCAATATCAGCAAGTTCAACTGCTAATTTTAATTTATTCGGTTATGCAAGCCAGGGGCATCCGGTAGCAGCCCAGTTAACTACAAATAATAATGCTCTGGGCTTGTTAAGAGGAACCGTAAAAATTGGTGCGAATATTAATATTCCGGTATTAAGTACTGCTTCAAATTATAATATTTCAGAATCTGCACGATTACTGGTAGCCGGCGGCAGTGTTATGAAAAATTCCGGTAATGCAATTGTACCTTACGGTATTATTGAAGTTTCAAGCGGTTTGCTCGAAGCAAAAGTTACCAGCGGAATTACAACCAGAGCCAATGGTGTAATAAAAATTGAAGGAGGAACAATCAATACCAATCAAATAAGAACATCTGTGTTTGGTACGGCAAATGTTGGCGGTTATATTCAATCCGGCGGAACGGTGAATATTATTAATCCGGGAAATACGAATGCAAATTACTATCATTTTTCTATGACCTATCCGGGAAATGTCTTTAATATGTCGGGAGGAACACTGCATGTTTATGATGCAAACGGAAATGATTCCAATTCGGGAGGTATCTTTATTGCTTCCGACCCGGCAAATGTAAATGTAACCGGAGGAACGGTAATAGCTGAAATTGCCGGAACAAGTAATAATTTTAAAATTACATCAACCGCACCGTTCTATAATTTAATCTTAAGAAATACATATGATAATACGACAGATCATATTTTAGATGCCGGAACAAATATTAACGGAAATTCCGATGCTGATCTATCTGCTCAGCCTCTTGTTGTCCTTAATGATTTGACCATTGAGGATAATTGTTTTCTTGATCATAACGGACAAGATATTACAATAGGCGGCGGTTTTTCAATTGCTGAAAATTCCCAAAAACAAGGAACAAATAACTACGGATTATTATACAACTCTGCAAAACCAAACACTTTAACTTTCAACAGCGATAAAAGTGATACCTTATATATCGGACATAATGTTGATGACGGTTATGAGCTGTATTTATGGAATATGACTGTTAATAAAACAAACGGTGCAGAAATAGTTTTAAAAGGAGACCCGAATAAAGATCCCACACAAACAACTTTAACTCAAGAGTACTATAACAGATTAATAAACGTACAAGGAACAATTGATATTATCAGAGGTACATTTAATCAAGGACATCAATCCGTCAGACTTTACGGACCTGTTAAAGTAAAAAAGAACGGTATTTTAGGTGTTTATATTGACGGTACAACTGAAATAACCGCCTATATTATGCTTAAAGATAATGATACGGTATTAGAAACAGAAGACGGAGCACAACTCGGTAATTTTAAACTAAATCCGCAGGGAAGTGCAGTTGTTTCTCTCGGAAGTAATGTGTATATAAAACGAATTGGTTATTTCCGAGGTTTGTTAAATTTGAAAAAATACAAGCTGAAAGTTGATTTTTTACACAGAAATTCAACCACAACAAATTTCAGATATACTAACGGCAGTACAACTAAAATGATTTTCAGTGATGCAAATGCTTCCGACGGAGGTATAGAACTGTACATCCCCGGAGGAATAAGCAGCAATACAGATTTTGCATTACCTTTGGGAACACAAACAACAACAACAAGATATACTCCCGTAAGAATAAGAGTAAGCAGTTCTGCAGATGACGGATATATTCAAATAAGACCGGTTGACGGAATATTACAAACTACAAATTTATCCGGAGGTAATATTTTATCTTATTATTGGAGAGTAGGTCATTCCGGTTTTACAACATTACCGACGGTAAGATATCGTTTTGTTTATGATGATACAGATGATGATGCCGGTGACGAAGCAAATTTTATTGCCGGAAAAGTATTGGATGAAGACCCTTTTACGCGTTCTCCCCAATCCGGAACAATAGGCAGTATCACTACAAGTAATAACAGAATAAATTTTAATGCAATTACCCTTGAAAAAGCCAATTATACTGCGGGTGTTTCGAACAGATTTACGGGAAGCGTAGACAAATATTACTCATACTATGATTATGAAGGAGGAACCGGTAACGGATGGTATAATAATTGGGACGATGCAAATACTTGGGATAAAGGAAGTGTCGGTTCTGGTGTTCATGAAGTTCCTTCAGCCGGAAGTATTGTTTTTATTCAAGACAGAGCAAGAGTTTGGGGGAATATTATTCCAAATATTCCGGCCGGAGTAATCTTTGAGTTTAATTCCGGCGAATACACTAATGCCGATACAGAAAATGTTCCGAGATTACAATTTAATACTTCAGGAAATTTTTATTTAGGTAATTTATCCGGAGCCGGTATGATTTCCATAAATAATTCTGCCAATCCTACTGTAAATGCAGATTTTGGAGAATGGGCAAATAACTCTCAGGCATATCTAATGTATTGGGGCGGCAATAAAACTCATACAGCCGTGATTCAGCCTTGTCCGTCACTTATGATTGAAGGAAGTACTCAAGAAATCGATCAAAACATTGTAGTTAACGGTGATTTTATATTGCAATCTAATACAAATTTTACGCCTTTACAAAATATGTATATTAAGCGTAATTTATATATAGGAGCATGGAGTAACGGTACATTTCATTTTCCGGGAACAGCCCCGGCAGTTGAAATTACTGTTGACGGAAACCTTGATTATACATATATTCACTCAAGCGGTACAAGAGATATTATTGTTGATGATCCCGGAGTCGTAAGTTCTTTAGAACATAAATTAATTATTAAAGGAAGTATAATCCACGGAAGTGATAATGATTATAAATTAAATTTATATAATACAACTGACAGACCTGCTGTTATACTTGAATTACAAGGAGAAACCAATGAAAGATATTACAGAACATCAACGAGTGTTCCGAATCTGTATCGAATTGTACTGGATAAAGGTTTTAATCAAGACAGCACATTTATTTTCAGCAATAACTTTAATTTAAACGGTCCTACATCCGGAGCAGGAGTTTCAAAAGCACTTGAGATGAAAAACGGAACTTTAATCCTTGATGACCCTGCTATAAATATTGATATAAATACCGGAGATGATAATTTTGAAATTCCTGCAAGTGCCTGTTTGGAAGTCAGACAAGGACAAGTAAATGTTTCCGGAGATGATACCGGTATTTTACTTGACGGAAAACTACTCGTCAGCGGCGGAACAGTTAACATGGATGATGTAAATTTCCCTTCTACGGCTAACGGAAATAATTATATAGAATATTCAGCTTCGGGAAATGCTGAGTTAGAGATAACCGGTGGTTCTCTAATCGTAGGTTCCCAAATAAGACGCGGGATGAAAAGTAACGAAGGTATTTTAAAATACACACAAACCGGGGGGTCTGTTGTTATAGGTAAAAACGCAGCACCCGAAGGGAAAAGAGGTATCTTTGAAATACTGAATGCCGGAAGTTCATTTACACATTCAGCCGGAAGTTTAACTATTGTCAGGCAGCAAACAAATCCGACTTTTGCAAGTCTGTATCTTGACCCCGGAACAAGCAACATAACATCCGGAACAACAATTACTCTCGGAAACGGAGATACTCCCGCAAATCAAGAATTTGGTATTTATTCTGTCGTAAATCTTCAAAACTTAACATTAGATAATACAAGCACAAATGACCCGAAAGCTAAAATGTGGACAGTTCCCCTAACTTTGGACGGTACACTTTTAATAAACAACGGAACAGAATTCAAAGCAAACGGTTTAGACTTGAATTGTTACGGCAATTTCACAAATTACGGAACATTTACAGCAAACCAAAATACAACATATTTTAAAGGTTCGACCAATCAAATAATTGAAGGAAATACATCTTTTTATAATTTAACCGATCAAAATACGCAAAATCTCAATCTTAATGCCGGGAATACAGATATTATCGTTGAAAACATTCTAAATCTTGAAAGCGGAACTTTCAATGATAATGCGAATGAAATTCGAGTTTACGGAGATATAAATAATGATGCAACTCATGTGTACGGCGGAACAGGTATTGAAGACGGCATTTCGTTAGTCGGAACATCACAACAAACTATGACCGGCAGCGGAACCTACGGCAAATTAACCGTAAATAACGGTAACGGAATCGTTCTTCCTGTAGGAAATACACCCACAATATCCGATTATCTTAAATTAGAAGCCGGGGTTCTGAATATTGGCGGTAATATTTTAACACTCGGAGTGAATTGCCGAATACAAGAAGCAAATCCGTTCGGAATAAACAATATGATAGGAACAAATGTATCATTTACTGACTACGGTGTTAAAAAAATGTTCCCTTCAGGAACAGGAACATTCACTTTTCCCGTCGGTTCCGTCAGCGGAGCAGCTAATAAATACACTCCGGCAATTGTTACAATCACACAAAATTCAAGCCCAACAGGCTATCTTATCGTAAAACCTGCCGATGAAATACATCCGAGTATTATTGATGATTCCGAAGGTTCTGATCCCGATATTGTTGATATGGATAATGTGTTACAATATTACTGGGTTTTAACGGCAAACGGTTTCACAGATTTTTCCGGAACAACCGAATTCTATTATAATGAAAATGATGTAAAAGTTACGGCTCCTTATGATGTATATGATTATATTACTGCAAAATTATTAAATAACGGGACCGGTAGTTGGGACAAATACGATGATGTCAGTAAATTCGACGAAACGAATAAAAAATTAATTTTTGACTACAGCAATGTAACTGATGCCGATATTTCAGGTGATTATACAGCAGGTGTTGACGGATCAACTTTTCTCGGTGCCATACCTGACGAAGTCCCCTTATATGCCTCAAACGGATCCGGCGGAACATTAGATTGGCATACGGCAAATACTTGGCGAGTTGATGACGGTACAGGAAATTGGGTTCTGCCTGCAACATTAGGTTTACCTGAAATTCCGTACGGTGCCAGAGTAAGAATTCTTGCCGGAGACAGAGTTGTTACCGCAACAAATTATATTTGTGCATATACTACAGAAATACTCGGAACACTTGATGTCGGAACAACTTTCGGAAACAGAACAGGAAATGTAACAGGCACAGGAACCTTATATTCGGAAAGAGGCACTTTACCGGCAGGTTACTACGAATCATTCTTTTCTGCAAGCGGCGGAACCGTTGAATTCGGAGGCACTGCTAATTACAGTATTTTAAGTCAAATTGCACAAGTAAATAATTTAACATTCAGCGGTACCGGAAACAGAGAATTACCGAACCTGCATTTAACAATTTTAGGTGATGTACTTTTCTCTGACAGCGGAACAAGTTCTCCGGATATAATTAATGAATTTGATCAAACAACAGAAATAAAAGGTGATATAATTTATAATGCCGGAACTTTTGATGCCGGTGTCGGAACTGATGCCGTTGTTGAATTTGCAGGAAATTCATCTCAAACAATTCTGGGAACAAACAGTTTTACGGGTACTAATGCTTTTAATAATTTAAAAATAAACAATTCATCCGGTCTTACTTTATCACGCCCGGCAGATATTGATAATAATCTTATTTTTACAACAGGAGTTATTCATACAACAACAACAAATATTCTTACATTAGAAAACACAAATGAAACAATTGTCACCGGTGCGGGAACAGGCAGCTATGTTGACGGTCCGTTGAATAAAAACATCATAATCGGGGGGAAATTCTTATTCCCGATAGGAAACAGTACCAGATACGGCTATATGATTCTTGACAATGTAAGCTCATCAGATTATTGGCAATCAGAATATTACAATCACAATCCCGGAAATGACGGTTATAATCCGGCAAATTTCCTTGCTCCGATTAAAGTTGTAAGTGAAAATGAATTTTGGAGAATAACCGGACCTGCAAGCAGTTCATCTTATGTTGAATTAAGATGGGATGCTGTCAGCGGAGTATCTTCTGATGCAACAGAAAGAAATGATTTAAGAGTTGCCGAATGGATTTCCGGTAACAACAGATGGGAAGAATCTCATTCAACAGCAACCGCAAGCGGAACTGCTCTCAGCGGTACTGTTACTACAAATCCTTCAAGCCCGGCATTAAACGGTAATCACATTTTCACACTTACATCACAATTATTAATTACAAATACGTGGGAAGGAAATAATTCAACTGCTTGGAGTGATGCCGGAAACTGGTCTGCCGGAACTGTTCCTACCGGAAGCTCCGATGCAATAATTCCTACAAATCCGATTGGTAACAGATTCCCCGGAATTGATATTGCGGCACACTGTCATAAGCTTGAAATTCAAAATTCTGCAACAGTTACAATTAATGCTGCAAAATCTCTGACGTTAAACAGTGATTTTACAAATGACGGAATACTTATTTTAAAATCGCCTTCAAATGAAACCGCTTCAGCTTCATTTATTGATAACGGAACAATAACAGGAACCGGTACAATTCATGTCGAACGTTGGTTTTCAGCAAATAAATTTCATTATGTATCATCACCGATTCAAGCCGGAGGAAATGCCGGAAGTGATTTATTTACAAAGTCAAATTCATCAGGCAACTTTAATCCGAATTTTTATATTTATGATGAGACTTTCGATTTAGACGGAAACGCTGGAACAGCACCCTCAGGAGCTTTTAATTCCGATAATTTAGTTCCCGGTTGGGCTTATGCTTATCCCGATCAAACAACAAATGATCCTATGGAAACAAAAACCGGGTATGCTTTCTATACAGATGAAAATCAATTAATAACATTTATCGGGAAACCGAATACCGGTAACATAACTGTTAGCGGATTAACATACACAAATAACGACCCGATAAGCGGAACTCTCCCGAATTATTATGACGGTTGGAATCTTGTTGCAAATCCCTACCCTTCTGCTGTTGATTGGGATTTAATCAAAAGCAGCAGAACAAATCTGGATGACGCCATTTATGTTTGGGACGGAACACAATATGCAAGTTATGCCGAAGGTGTTAAAGGCGGCAGTTTGAATTTATCAAACGAAATTGCTCCTATGCAGGCATTTTTTGTTCATGCAACAGCAAATTCTGCAAGTTTTTCATTACAAAATTCAAATCGAATACATTCATCTCGAAATTACTTAAAATCGTCTGATACAAATGAAGATATACCGAATTTTATAAGACTTAAAATGCAGGCAAACGGGTACTCCGATTATACGGTTATTTATTTTAAACCTAATGCAACCTCCCGATTCGACGGGAACTGTGATGCTTTGAAATTATTCAGTAATATAACATCGGTTCCTCATATTTATTCAACAATTAAAAATGAGCAAACACCTCTTTCAATAAATGTTTTACCGGAGAATAATATGCGTAATCTTATTATTCCTTTATCCGTTAAAATCGGGCAGGCAGGAACATATACAATCTCGGCAGATAAATTTAACTTTAAAAACTCTCATGTTTATTTTATTGACAAACAAGAAAATGCAGAAATATATCTGAATGAAAACTCTCTTGAAAATTATTCTTTTTATTGTAATGCAGGGATTCTTTCCGACAGATTTGAATTACATTTCTATAAAAATAATGCACCCGCAGTTCTTAATAAAATAAATGACACAAATGTTTTTGAAGATCAGGCATTTAATTTCACTCTGCCGAAAAATTCTTTTATTGAAACAGATAAAAATGATACAATATCAGGTTATTATGCAAAATTAGAAAACGGTAACGATTTACCGGAATGGCTTACTTTTAATAATAAAACATTGACATTCTCAGGTATTCCCGAAAATGAAGATGTCGGTATTTTAACAATTAAGGTCTATGCTTTTGATAAAATGGGTGCAACAGGATATCAGGAATTTAACTTATCGGTAATTAATACAAACGATGCTCCTTTTGTAGAAAATTCTATTCCTGATATGGAAACATATATAACTGAATTATATACTTATACAATACCGAATAATATTTTTAATGATGTTGATTTAGGAGATATATTAACATATTCGGCACAATTAGAAAACGGAACGGAACTACCGGATTGGTTAAACTTTAATTCAGATACCAAAACATTCTCCGGAATACCGGAAACTTCAGATGTATATCAAATAGAGGTTAAAGCAACCGACATTGCCGGAGCAAATACTTCCGACATTTATACTCTTACAGTTAAAGGAAGTTCAGGCATTTCAAATGTTTCCGAACCCGATTTTAATATATATCCGAATCCGACAAGAGGTAAATTTTTTATTGTAAATTCAAAACCGGCTGAACTGCATTATATAGTTACAAACATAACCGGAAGTATTATAAAAGAAGCAAAAACTTTTACAAATAAAGAAGATGTAGATTTAACAGGATTTGGTGCAGGAATATATTTTGTTAAAATACAAAATGAAAAAGAAACTTTAAGTTTTAAAGTAATTCTTCAAAAGTAAAGTACTGATAATTGACAAAAAAAGAGGATTAAATGTTAATCCTCTTTTTTGTGGAGCATATCGGACTCGAACCGATGACTTCCACACTGCCGGTGTGACACTCTAGCCAACTGAGTTAATGCCCCTTTATTTTGTACAAAAATACATAAATCTTTCAAAATTCATAATATTTTAAAAATTATTTCAGTTTGTAAATCCCCGCAACCATAACGGGTTTTAACGTTTTACAACTTATCATTACGTTATAAAATGTATCCTTCAGTTGTTTTATTGAAATAATAGTTGTACTTTTACGTTGTATTAATAAACAAATCATAAAATTATGGAAGAATTAACAAACAGAGAAGAGGAAATAATGCAGATTTTTTGGGACATAAAAAAAGGTTTTGTTAAAGACATAATTGCAAAACTCTCCGGGAATCCGCCCTATAATACTATTTCTTCAATCGTAAGAATTCTGGAGAAAAAGGGATTTCTAAAATACAAACAATACGGAAACACATATGAATACAGCCCTAAAATTTCAAAAACCCGATACAGGAAACATATTTTTAAAAATGTTTTGTCCGGCTATTTTGATAATTCTTATAAAAACATTGTTTCCTATATGGTAAAAGAAAACAAATTAGATAAAAAAGACATTGAAGAAATGATGAAAATAATTGAAAAAAGCAAAGAAAGATGATGCTGAATACAATAATATATTTGCTCGAAGTTACTCTTTTAACAAGTATTTTATACCTGTTCTACAGATACTTATACTTCAAACTTGCATATTTTGTCTGGAGCAGGTATTATTTCTGTGCCGTTTTACTTTTCAGCTTAATAATTCCGTTATTACCAAGTTTTGTTAACTATGAAAGTATCGGGATAAATATTTCTCAAATTTTTAAGGAAACTCATTCCGGGAAAATAAACGCACTTATCAAAATTAATCAAAATTTCGCACATTCTGAATATTGGTTTTTTAACATTCATTTTATTATTAAAATACTGTTAATAGTCTGGCTATCAGGCGTTGTACGATATTTATTTGTTTTGCTTAAAAATATTTATTCTGTAATAAGACTTATAAAAAAAGGTCAAAAATTTAAGCATAAGAATTTCACAGTTGTAAAAAGTAACTTTAACGGCAATGTATTCTCATTTTTTAAATTCATTTTTATTAATAACGAATTTGAATTACTAAACGAACAAGAAAAAGAACAAATTATTAAACATGAAAAAATTCACGGACAACAATTACATACAATTGATAATCTGATATTTGAACTTTTTAGATGTATATTTTGGTTTAATCCGGTTTCAAAACTTATTGCTGCAGAAGTAAAAATTATACACGAATTTATTGTCGATAATATCATTACGGGAAATAAAAACAAACCCGATTATTCAAAACTAATCGTAAAATTATCAGCATCTGAAAATAATTTCTTAACAGCCAGTAATTTTTCAAAAGAAGAAATTAAAAACAGAATAAAAATAATCAGTTATCCCGAAAATGAAAACATCAGAAAAAAACGTTTTATAATTTCCGTTCCGGTATTAATTTTAACATTATTTGCATCATGGTTTATTTTTTCCACAATAAACAGTTATCTGAAAATTCCGAAAAAACCGGAAAAAATATTCGGCAAACCTTTCGACAACAACTCATATAAAATAATTAGTCCTTATTTTACCGATAAGCAATTTGACGGAATTACGGTTTCTCACAAAGAAGTCAGCTATGAAATAAAAAGTTTTTCAAATATATACGCTGTTGAAAGCGGAACAATATCACATACAGAAACAAAAAATATTTTCGGCTTAAAAGAAATTACTGTTACGGAAAAATTAAAAAACGGATATAAAATTCACTATTCCGGTCTTTACAAAATATTTATTAAGCCAAGTATGAAAGTGGAAAAAGGAGAACTCATTGCAAAAAGCGGAGACATCAGATTATATCCGACAATAAACATAAAAATATCAAAAAATGACACAACTTATAATCCGGAAAAACTATATTAAAAAATGAACAGAAACAAATATAAAAATAATAAATTAGAACAACATAGGGGTTTATTGCTGCAAATAAGCATTATTATTTCATTGATGATAGTTTTAGGAGCATTCAATTACAAAACCAAAAATAAAAATAAAATTACGGGGAATTTTGTTGAAATAAATCTTGAACTCGACACAAACAAGATTAACAACAAACGAACTATCAAACCATTGCCTACATTTATAAATTTACATGTTGACACTCCGGCACAATTTCCGGGCGGAGAAATTGCATTACAAAAATATTTTAAAAAAAACTTACAATATCCCGAAAAAGCAAAAAAACAAAACATTCAAGGTCGTATTTATGTAAAATTTACAATTACGCGACACGGAAAAATAAAAAATATAAAAATCGTACGAAGCATCAATCCGTTGATTGATACAGAAGCAGTAAGATTAATAAAAAATATGCCCGATTGGACACCGGCAAAATCAAAAAACGAACAAGTTGAAAGCAAAAAAATTTTACCTGTCATTTTTATGAACAACTAAAATTAAACATAATGAAAAATCAAAAAAGGTACAAGCGAAAAACCATAATTCTTAATAACTCATTTGATAAATTATTACAAAACGAAGCAATAAGAGTTATAAAAACACTGCCGAAATTTAAACCCGGCATACAACCCGCAAAGTCTGTCAGTGTATGGTTTTCATTGCCGATTTCATTTAAATTATATTAAAAATAAAATTAGTTTGTATAAAAAATAAAAAATCATTAACTTTATCGGCTCAAATGTTAATGTTTAAACTATTATTTAACATTTAAAAAACAAAACAATGGAAATTAAAAAAAATCCCAAAGCAAATCTGGAAAAATATAAGCTGATGTTTTTAGCAATCGGTTTAATAATCAGTATCGGTGTATTAGTTTCAGCTTTTAATTGGTCTTCTACATCTGCCAAATCTGATTTAGTTGTGAATCAAAATATCGAAGAAGAAGATATGGTGGAGATTACTCGTCAAGATCAAAAGAAACCGCCGCCGCCGCCGCAGCAACAACAACAGCAACAAACAATTGAGGTTATTAATATCATTGATAATAACGAAGATGTTAACGACGATGTTGAATTAAACCTTGAATTTGATGAAAATGAAGATATAGATCTTGAAGACACAAATAACGGAGAAGAAGATCAAATTTTTTTGTATGTTAAAAATATGCCTGAATTTCCGGGCGGCGTTGTTGCATTAAAACGCTACATTGCAACTCATGTTGTTTACCCTGCTATTGCCAGAGAAAACGGAATTGAAGGTACTGTATTTTTAAGATTTGAAGTTACAAAAACCGGAAAAATAGGTAAAGTAGAACTCCAAAAAGGTGTGGATCCTCTGCTTGACAACGAAGCTATTAAAGTTATTAAAAGTTTGCCGAGATTTAAACCGGGCGAACAAAACGGCAAAAAAGTAAGTGTTTGGTTTTCAATACCTGTTACATTTAAATTAAATTAAATTAGTAAAATTTTTATATTTTAAACAGCCGTATTTACACGGCTGTTTTTTTATTATTTTACAAAATATCAGTTTTAAATAACACAACCTCTGCACTAATAATGATTGCAAAAAAATCACATAATATACAAACAGAAACAGCCGTTGTCGTTGGTATCATAAGGCAAGAGCAGTCAACAGAACAGGTTGACGAATACCTTGCGGAATTAGACTTTTTAGCAAGAACAGCCGGAGCCGTTGTTAAAAAACATTTTACACAAAAAAGAAATTTTGCTGACAAAAAAACATTTGTCGGCAGCGGAAAATTTGCAGAAATTAAAACTTATGTCGAAGAAAATAATATCGACACAGTAATATTCGATGACGAATTATCGCCCTCTCAACTTCGCAATACAGAACAAGAATTAAATTGTAAAGTACTCGACAGAACGAATCTTATTTTAGATATTTTTGCAAGTCGTGCGAGAACAGCACATGCCAAAACTCAAGTTGAACTTGCTCAATATGAATACCTTATGCCCAGATTAAAAGGTATGTGGACTCATCTCGAACGACAAAGAGGCGGAATCGGAATGCGAGGTCCGGGAGAGAAAGAAATTGAAACCGACCGACGAATTGTAAAAGATAAAATTGCTTTACTTAAAACTAAACTCGAAAAAATTGACAAACAAAAAACTGTTCAACGAAAAAATCGCGGTAAATTAGTTCGTGTAGCTTTAGTCGGATATACCAATGCCGGAAAATCAACATTAATGAACCTAATCAGCAAATCTGACATTTTTGCCGAAAATAAATTATTTGCCACATTAGACACTACTGTTCGTAAAGTGGTCATAGAAAATTTGCCGTTTTTATTAGCAGATACAGTCGGATTTATAAGAAAATTACCGCATCATCTCGTAGAATCCTTTAAATCAACACTTGATGAAGTTCGAGAATCTGATCTGCTGCTTCATATTGTTGACATATCTCACCCGAATTTTGAAGAACAAATTACAATTGTGAACAGAACACTTGCCGATATCGGTGCCGGAGATAAAAAAATTATAACCGTTTTTAATAAAACAGATGCTTACAAATTCATTCAGAAGGACGAAGATGATTTAACTCCCGTAAAAAAAGAAAACTATTCACTTGAAGAATTACAAAAAATGTGGTTTGCAAAAGAAAAAGATTCTATCTTTATTTCTGCCAAAAAAAAGATCAATATCAATTCATTAAAATCATCTCTTTATAAAGAAGTTGTAAAAATCCATAAAATTCGATATCCCTATAATGATTTTTTATATTAACTTTGAAAAGATAAATTTTAAAGCATATAAATGAATCAATTTTACACTTTTATTTTCGTTCTCATTTCACTTCCTATATTTTCTCAAAAGAAAATTGACCTAAGGTATAATTTCCAAAATCCTGATACATATTCAGTTACGACAAACATTGTATCACAAAGCACACAGAAAGTTGCAGGCAGTCCGCAAGATGTTTCTACAAATCAACAAATTTTGTACACCTTAAAAATTACCGAAATCCCGTCTGATTTAAACTATCATATGAATATAAAATTTAATAAAATATCAAGTTCAGTTAATCAGTCCGGGCAAAAACAATTTTTCAGTTCCGACAGTTCAAATAATCAAGTTTCTGAATTTTTCAAATATTTCCTGACAAAAAAACTGAATTTTCAACTCTCGAAAAAAGGCAAAAAAACACCTCTTTTTACAATTAACAAACTATTTTCAGATTCTTCGGAAGAATCACAAAAATTTATTTTTTCACAATCTGTTGAACAAAAGATTATTAATGATTTACCTGTAAATATTATTTTTCCGGACACATCAATAAGCCCGGGTAATTCGTGGTCTGTTCCGGACACATTAACTTCAGGAATTTTTAACTTTTATAATAAAACATATACATTGGATTCAATTTCAGAAAAAAACTATTTTATCTCAGAAAAAAGCAACTTTTCATCCTATAAAAACAAACTGATTCCGATAAATCGAGTTTTTATTTCATACAATATTAAAGGAACTGCCGAAAATAAATTTGTTCTTGATAAACGTTCTTGTATTATTAAAGAAGGGCTTATAAAGCAATTCGGAACAGGAAGCGTAAATATGCTGTATACAAAAAATACCAAACCTGCATATACATGGGATATGACCGTTAATAATATCGTGAAACTTAAGACATCTAAACAATAAAAACAAGTTCGATGAATAAATTTAATTTATCCTTACAAGACATTTTTTTCTTTTTGATTTTGATTGTTTTAACAATTGCTTTCTACAATATACTGGAACCGTTTATCGGAGATGCTTTTCTGGCTTTAATTCTTGTTATTTTATTTAAAAGACCGTTTCGTTGGCTGCGTAAAAAATTTAAAAATAATACCAAGCGTGCAGCCGGTATTACAACTTTTCTTGTTGTAATCGTCATAGTTATTCCGATTATGCTTGTGGGACTTGTTATTGCAAATGAAGCTGGTGAAAATTATTCAAAAATTAAGAATCAATGGCCCGATATAAAAAAAGAACTTTCCGAAACAAATATTAAAGCCCGATTTAAAGATGTTCCGTATATAAATAAATATGTGGAAAGAATTAAATTTGAAGATTTAGAAAAAAAACTCGACGATTTTATCGGAACAGCAACCGGTTGGACAGTTTCTCTTTTGCAAAACACATTTACCGGTTTAACTTATATGCTGATTCATACTTTTTTTATGTTATTTATATTGTATTTTTTATTTGCCGACGGCGACATACTGCTAAAACGGCTGCAATATTTGATACCCTTGCAAGATTCCGATGAACAGACATTAATTGATAATATTGAAAAGGTAACGGACGGGATTGTTTTCAATTCATTTTTACTTGGTGCAATTGAAGGAACATACGGCGGAATATTATTTTATCTTGTCGGGGTTCCGTCTCCTGTATTTTGGGGTATTGTTATGGTTGCACTTTCCATTATTCCTATCGTAGGAACAAACAGCATAATGGTTCCGGCTGTTATTATTTATTTTTTAATCGGCAATTATACAACAGGAACACTTTTACTCATTTTCGGAGTTGGTGCTGTTCTGGTAAATCAAAATTTAATACGCCCGAGGCTTGATGCCAACAGAAGCGGAATGCACACGGCAATGGCTCTTATTGCAAGTCTCGGCGGATTATTATGGCTCGGTGTTATCGGTTTTCTTGCCGGACCGATTTTAACAGCATTGTTTATTGTAATGTGGGATCTTTACGGAAAAAAATACAATAAAGATCTTGTGATAATGAATAAAGGCGATGACTAAATTTACCCGTTAAATCAATCCTTCGGAAAATATTATTTTAATTGAATACAATTTAGGTTTCAAGAATATTCTGCAAACGATTATTTTCTCTTTCGAGTCGGGTAATTTTGCGTGTTAAGTTTTTAATTTCACTTAAACTTTTTTCAAGTTCTTTTTCTGTTTGTTGTAATAATTCTACACGTTCCCGAAATTGTGCGTTCAATTTTGTCGTTTGCATATTTATTTTAGCACTCGAAAGTGAACCGGCAATACTTTCTGCAATTTTCTCAACTGTTTTGATTTCTTCTTTGTTAAATTTATTAAACGATGCCAATTCTATAACTCCCAATACCTTATCTTCAATTTTTAAAGGCACAATAAGTATCGACTTCGGATTTGCTTTTCCGGTACCGGATTCAATTTCAATATAATCTTCCGGAACTTCTGTCATATAAACAGTATATTTTTCCAATGCAACGGCACCGATTAAACCTTCTCCCGGTTTTATTTCTTTAGAAAGATATTTTTTACGATTATAAGCATATGCACCGATTAATTCATAAAATATGTTTTCGGAATTTTCATCATTAAGAAAAAACAAAGCCCCTTGATTTGCACCTGTAAAATTAACCAACGCAGAAATTACTTTGTCTGCTAATTCCTGAAGATTATCGGAATGACGACGCAGAATTTCTGCAAACATCGTTAATCCTTCATTTGTTTTTTGTCTTTGAGTTTCTTCTGTTTTTCTTTTATCTTCTTCTGTTTTTGATTTTTGTAAATTTTCTTTTAATGAAAGCAATGTATTTCCGAGAGAATCCTTGTCTCCGGCAGGTTTAAATTCCGATGAAAAATTTCCCTTCCCTAATTCTTCTGAGAAAATAACAGCTTTTTTTAAATTCGCCACAACTTTATTTAAAGACGATGAAATATTAATAATATCTTTACCTGCAATAAAATGTTCCTCTTCCGGCAAAGCTCCCGCAGCTAATATATCAACAAAATTTTGAATTTTTGCAGTCGGCTGAAAAATATACTTTGATATATACGCATAAATTAAAGCGAGTAAAATAAATACAATAATGACAAAAATCAACAAACTTAATTCAGCATTTCTTAACAAATTGTTTTTTTGTTCTGACAAAACAGATGCCTTTTTTTTAATAATATTTTTTGCCGTAATTAAATTATCCGAAACAATCTCGGAAGTTTCATTAATTTGATTGCTCTCTTCATGAATATTTGCATATAAAATATTAAAATCCTTTGAGTTAATACTTTTCGGAAAATCGTTTTGAATTTCCGTAAGTTTTTCTTTTTGTTTAATTAAGGATAAAATTAAAGGGTCAATCTCTTTATTATACAATTTTGAAGCATCTTCAATAATACGAAGTAATTTTAAATTTCCGGGATCTGCATTTACGCCGGAAAGCAACAGTCTTAATCTGTCTTTGTTCTTATTAAATTTTGTTGAATTTTCCTGATGTTTTTTTTGAAGATTGTTTAGTTCCGTTTTCTTTTCGGTAATCATTAATATTTGAGTGAGATTTACATCCGTTTCAAAAACAAAATTTAATTCTTCAATCAATTTCTCTTGCGTAAAAATTGATTGAATTTCAGCATCCGTTTTTGTATAATTGTATATATAAACAAGTTCACTAACAGAAAAAAACAAAACTGTCAGAAAAAAAACAGTAAAACTTATAAAAAGAATGACATGAAGTGTTAATTTTTTCATATGTCTGTATTAATAATTTTTCACCAAAAGTTTCAAAAACTTAATTTAATTTTCTATTAAAAGGTTAAAAATATAAAAAATAACTAAGTCGGTAACAAAAAAGGACGGAAAAATCCGTCCGATAAAAATTTCAGTAAGTCAATTTACTCTTTTACAAATCGTTTTCTGAATAAAATAACTAAAGTTACACCTATAGTAATACAAGAATCCGCAACATTAAAAACCGGGCTGAAGAATACAAAATTTTCGCCGCCGTATATCGGAATCCAAGAAGGCAAAATACCGTGAAACATCGGAAAATAAAACATGTCAACAACAGACCCGTGTAAAAATCCGGCATATCCGCCTGATGCAGGAAACAGCTGAGCTACAGTATAATATGTTGAATTTGAAAAAATTAATCCGTAAAAAGCACTGTCTAAAATATTTCCTATTGCACCGGTTAAAATTAAAGCAACACTAAAAACAGCAATCTTAGGCAGCTTCTTTTTTGATATTGAATATAAATACCAAATTAATGCTGCAATGGCTGCTAATCTGAAACTGCTCAATAATAATTTTCCTGTATCTCCGCCCCATTTCAAGCCAAATGCCATTCCGGGATTTTCAACAAAATTAATTTTTGCCCAATTTCCGAATACAGGAAAACTTTCTCCGAGAGTAAAATGTGTTTTAATCCAAATTTTTACTGTCTGATCAATCAGCAAAAGTAAAAAAACAAGTATTAATGATTTTTTAAATAAAGACATTATTACAGTTTCGGTTAATTCTGATTTTTTTTGGCCGCTATACTCAAAGTTGCATGTGGCACAGCTCTTAATCGTTCTTTTGAAATTAATTTTCCGGTTTCTCGACATATTCCGTAGGTTTTATTCTCAATACGAACCAATGCAGCTTCCAAATGAGAAATAAACTTAAGTTGCCTCTGTGCCAGTCGCCCCGTATGTTCTCTTGACAAAGTTGTTGCACCTTCTTCCAAGACTTTAAAAGTCGGCGAAGTATCCTGAATATCATTAGAACCTTCATGTGAAAGGGTACTGCTCAATAATTGATAATCTTTTCGAGCTCTTTCGAGTTTTTCTTCGATAATCTCCTTAAATTCCTGTAATTCTTCATCAGAATAACGATTTTTTTCTAGTTTACTTTTGTTTGACATGACTTATCTGTTAAATTATTGAATTTTATTTACCGAAACCTTTGCATAAAGGTTTTCATCAATTTCTATTTTTTCAGTCTCTTTTCCGTTATGATTAAGACTGTCTTTTATATTTATTTCATTCGCAAGTACCTGAGATTTAATATAATCTTCGTATTTATTAATTGCCTGATTAATCGGTTCATTACTTTCAATATCAATATTTATTTTGTCCGTTACCTCAAATCCGGAATCTTTTCTGATATTTTGAATTTTATTTACAATCTCGCGTGCTATTCCTTCCGACTTTAATTCAGCTGTAATTTGCGTATCCAAAGCAACCGTTAAAGTTCCTTTATTTGCAGCCAATAATCCGGGGATATCTTCTGTTACAACCTGAACCTCATCAATGTTTATTGTTAACTCGTCTCCTTCGAGATTAAGTATAACATTTCCGCTTTGTTCAAATTTTGAAATGTCTTCTTGTGAAAATTCAGACAGTAATTTAGAAATAGCTTTTACAAATTTACCGTATTTTTTCCCCATTACTCGAAAATCCGGTTTCAGCTTTTTAATAATAATTCCGCTGCTGTCTTTAAGATATTCGATTTCTTTAACGTTAATTTCGGTTAAAATTATATCTTTTACGGCTTCAATTTGTTCTTTAAATTCATCATTCAATATCGGAATCATAATTTTTTGAAGAGGTTGACGTACTTTCAGCTTACTTTTTCTTCTTAAACTTAAAGTTAAAGATGAAATTTGCTGTGCCAAATCCATTCTTTCTTCCAATTTTTTATCGACATATTCCTCTTTATATTCAGGAAATTCGGAAAGATGAACTGATTTATTGTTTTTTCCGGAAACCAAATTCAAATCGGCAAATAGTTGTTCGGAATAAAAAGGTGCTGCGGGAGACATTAATTTGGCTACGGTTTCCAAACAAGTATATAAAGTTTGATATGCCGCAATTTTGTGTGTGTTATATTCTTGTCCCCAAAAACGTTTTCTGTTAAGGCGAACATACCAATTACTCAAATTATCCGTTACAAAATTTTGAATTAATCTTCCTGCTGTCGTAGGTTCGTAGTTATCCATCGAACTTTTGACATCTTTAACCAAAGTGTTCAATAATGAAATAATCCATTTGTCAATTTCGGGTCTGTCTTTCATCGGCACTTCTGCTTCTTCGTACTTAAAACCGTCAAGATTTGCATAAAGCGCAAAAAATGAATATGTATTATAAAGTGTGCCGAAAAATTTTCGTTTTACTTCGTCAACTCCGCCGAGGTCAAATTTCAAATTATCCCAAGGGCGTGCATTTGTCAGCATATACCAGCGAAGCGGGTCGGAACCGTATTTTTCGATTGTTGAAAACGGGTCAATAACATTTCCCAAACGTTTGGACATTTTTACCCCTTTTTTATCAAGCAACAATCCGGTAGCAATAATATTTTTGTATGCAACGGAATCAAACAACATTGTTGAAATTGCGTGCAAAGTAAAAAACCATCCTCGTGTTTGGTCAACACCTTCGGCAATATAATCTGCCGGAAATGCGTGTTTTAAATTGTCTTTATTTTCAAAAGGATAGTGCATTTGAGCATAAGGCATTGATCCGGAATCAAACCAAACGTCAATCAAATCGGTTTCGCGATACATTTTCTTACCGGAAGGAGAAACCAAAATAATTTCATCAACATACGGGCGGTGCATATCAAATTTAAGATAATTTTCTTTTGAAAAATCGCCCGGAACAAAATCTTCCAAAGGATTTTCTTTCATAAATCCGGCTTTTACCGCTTTTTCCGCTTCGTTTTTCAGTTCTTCCAAAGAACCTATGCAAATTTCTTCGGAAGCATCTTCGGTTCGCCAAATAGGCAAGGGTGTTCCCCAGTATCTTGAACGAGATAAGTTCCAATCAATCAAATTTTCAAGCCATTTTCCGAAACGCCCTTCTCCGGTAGCCGGCGGTTGCCAATTAATGGTTTTATTCAGCTCCAACATTCTGTCTTTCATCGCCGTTGATTTAATAAACCAAGAATCCAAAGGATAATATAAAATAGGTTTATCGGTTCGCCAACAATGGGGGTATGAATGCTCGTATTTTTCGCTTTTGAAAAGTTTGTTTTCTTGTTTCAACTTAACGAGAATATCGACATCAACACTCGGAGTATTTTCCGGAATTGACGGGTCATAAGAATTTTTTACGGGTCTTCCGCTGAATTCTCCTACACCTTCGATAAATTCGCCTTTTTTATTTACCAAAGTAAGCGAACCTATTCCGTTTTGTTTCGCTACAAAATAGTCGTCGGCACCGAAACTCGGAGCTATATGCACAATTCCCGTTCCGTCTTCTGTTGTAACAAAATCGCCGTTAAGAACTTTAAATGCATCACCGTCTTCGGGTTGTTTATAGGGTAAAAGTTGCTCGTATGAAATTCCGGCAAGCTCTTTTCCTTTATATTTTCCGAGAAGTTTATACGGTATATTTTTGTCTCCCTTACTGTAATCTTCAAATTTTAAACCTTCATTCTTTTCGGGAAATAATGTTCTGAAACGATCTTCCGCCATTATTACCGTTACCGGAATTCCCGTATAGGGATTAAAGGTTTTGATTTTCAGATAGGTAATTTTTGCTCCCGTTGCCAATGCCGTATTTGAAAGCAGTGTCCAAGGTGTTGTTGTCCAAGCTAAAAAATATAAATCGGTATCTGTATCTTTAAACAAAAATTCGGATTTTTCGTTTCTGACAACTTTAAATTGTGCAATTCCCGTGTTATCCTTTACGTTGCGATAACAACCCGGCAAGTTTAATTCGTGAGAACTTAATCCTGTTCCGGCAGCCGGCGAATAAGGTTGAATAGTATAACCTTTATAAAGCAATCCTTTATTATACAGCTGTTTAAGCAGCCACCAAACACTTTCAATATATTTATTATCATAAGTAACGTAGGGGTCGTTCATATCAACCCAATAGCCCATTTTTTCCGTAATATCTTCCCATTGTGCAGTATATTTCATTACTTCCTTACGGCAAGTATTGTTATATTCTTCTACGGATATTTTTGTTCCTATATCATCTTTCGTAATCCCGAGTTTTTTCTCAACGGCAAGTTCAACGGGCAATCCGTGAGTATCCCAACCGGCTTTTCTTTTTACCTGAAAACCTTGTAATGTTTTGTATCGGCAAAAAGTATCTTTAAGCGTTCGAGAAATAACGTGATGAATACCCGGCATTCCGTTAGCAGACGGCGGACCTTCATAAAAAACAAATTCGGGATTTCCTTCGCGTGAAGATATACTTTTTTCAAAAGTTTTTTCTTCTTTCCATTTTTTCAGAATATCTTTATTTACCTGCGATAAATCTAATCCTTTATATTCCTGAAATTTCTTACTCATAATAATTTTATTGTCATTTTAAACAATTTGCAAAGATAATTTTATTTTTATAATAACAAATTAATAAAATCGTTAAAAAACAAAGCCCCTTTTCCGTTAAAAAAGGGGCTTTTGTAAAAACTTTTTTCTCTTTATTTCCCCATATATTGCTTAACAATTTTTGTAATATATTTCCCTATTATATCAAATTCGATATTTACGACGGTTCCTTTTTTTATATTATGAAAATTAGTTATTTCGTGCGTAAAAGGAATAATGGCAACCTGAAAAGAGTTGTCTTTTGAATTTACCACCGTAAGACTTACTCCGTTTACCGAAACCGAACCCTTTTCAACCGTCAGGTTATCGTCTTTCGGTTCGTATTCAAATGTGTAATACCAACTTCCGTCGGCTTCTTCAACGTTTGTGCAAACGGCGGTTTGGTCAACATGTCCCTGTACGATGTGTCCGTCAAGTAAACTGTCGGGTTTCATACTTCGTTCCAAGTTTACCTCATCACCGACTTTTAATAAACCGAGATTTGATTTTATAAGCGTTTCTTTAACTGCCGTTACGGTATATGTTTTATCTGTTACCTCCACAACTGTAAGGCATACACCGTTATGCGACAAACTTTGGTCAATTTTCAGTTCATTTACAAAATCACAAGTTAATTTAAAATGAACGTTTTCGCCGTCTTTTATTATTTCTTTTACCGTTCCGGTTTTTTCAACTATTCCTGAAAACATAATCTTTATTTTAATTTTTCGGCAAAGATATAAATATCATTACGGCATATTAATTTTTTACAAACTTTTTGGTAATATTTTTTCCCTTATCGTAAAATGAAATATAATATAATCCGGACGGCAAATCTGAAATATCAAACTCAAATTTATAGTTGCTTTCAGTACTTTTTGAATATGATTTCAATATCTTTCCTGAAGTATTACAGATTACTGTTTTTTGGGGAATTATTTTTTCCAGGAAAGTAACCGTTATTTTATTTCTTGCCGGATTCGGCATAACAAAAACTTTATTTGCTTTATCAAATGTATCAATTTTTAACACTGTTGAACCACCGGAAATAATATCGTGATTGGGATCAAACATTGCAGCCGTAACCGGAAAATCAAGATTAAAATTAAACTGTTCTCCGTTAACATTATTATCAAACCAAATCGTTGTGTCTTTATCAACACCTTCAAACTTAACCGGCACTTTCATATTAAAAAAATCAACAGAATTATTCGACTGCGTTTGATTAATCGTTACGGTTACGTCTTTATTTTGATTTTGAGAGTAATAAATATTATAAATCGGATACCCTTCGCCGTAATACCAATCGTTAAAAAATTCAGTTAATGAACTTCCGTAAGTCTGTTCAATATGAAACTGTAAATCAGAAGTGTGTGCATAAGCATTTGCAATTTGCGAGTCATTAAGATAATTTTTTATTCCGTTAAAAAATGCTTCGTCTCCCACATATTTTCTGAGCATATGTAAAACCATTGCTCCTTTATCATAAGATAATCTTCCGTTGAAAATACGCCACACATCAGTAGTGTCATCAACAAAAACAGAACCGTCGGGTTTTGATATTATACTGTTAATTCTGTCTTGTTTCCAATCATCAAAACTAATGCCGTCATCATTTAGCTTGTGCTCTTGTGTCATTCCGTCAAGATAAGTGGCAAAACCTTCGTTAAGCCATATATCGTGCCAACTCCCGCATGTAACAAAATCGCCGAACCACTGGTGTGCTAATTCGTGAGCCATTAAATGATGACTGAAACCCGACATAAAACTCATAGTTTGATGTTCCATTCCGCCTCCCCAACTAAATTGTGCATGTCCGTATTTTTCATCTGCAAAAGGATAAGGAATAAACAAATCGCTGTATAATTGAATAACATCCAAAACATTAGGTGTACTTGATTGTGCATAAGCCAGATTTTCGGGGTAAACATAGTTTAAAACTTCAACATTTTCACCTGTTGAAAGCGTAACGTTATCGGAGTAGGAAGAATAATTCGTAACGGCAATTGCTATAAGATAAGCCGCTATCGGGTGGCGATGCTTCCAATGTGCCGTTTTCATTCCGCCGGAAATTGTTTCGGAAACTAAAATTCCGTTACTTGCCGCTTTATATGCTTCCGGGTTTGTAACATAAACATCAATCGAATCAATTTTATCGTCTAAACTTTGTTTGCACGGCCACCAATCTTTAGCACCGTAGGGTTCAGATAAACTCCAAACAATCGGTACTCCGTTATGGGAGCTTTGTTCAAAAGACCCGAAACCGTTTGTGTCGGGAACGCCTTGATAAAAAACGGTTAAAGAATCTAATGTATTTTGCGGTAATGTTGTTTCTAAATTTATTGTCAGTTCATCATTGCTTAATGTAAAATTTGTTAACTTATTTTGATGAAGAAAAACGGAATCAACCGTCATATTATCTGCCAAATCAAAAGAAATTTGATTAAAATTGCTCGTTTCCGGAATAAAATATGACGTTATTTTACCTTTTATATATTTTACGGAAATATCATCAAAGAAAAATTCCAACCGATGATATTTTAAATCGTATTGAAACGATGCTTTTTCTTTATATTTCTTCTGAAGTTCAGGTTTAAATTTTAAAAAATGTTTGATTTTAAAATCGGAACAAGTTTCTTCCTGAGCTTTCAAATTATTAACCGAAAAAATAAGGATAAAACTCAAAATTATTTTAAATGAGGTTTTCATACAAAATTATATTAAGGTAAAACGGAATATTTTTTTAATATGACTGATTTTTTATTTAAAGTTGCACGGTAAAATTACTTAAGTTTTAATAAAATGAACAAACCGGATAAAAAAATAACAGAATTTATTCTTAAACATCATGTGCTTACACTTGCAACATCTGCAGATAACTCTCCTTGGTGTGCCAATTGTTTTTATGTTTATTCCTGTTCTTTAATAATACCTCTTAAAAATTCAACTTCTTTTTTTAAATGAGAAATTTGTTCTTCATATAATTTTCTTTCATTTTCCGAGCAGTTTTGCAACATAACACTTGCAGCATTTCCGCCTTGTTGGTTAGTATTATTAAAAACATGGCTCTCATCAAAAGTTATTAATTTTAAAGGGTCTATCTCAAGAATTTTTGAAATATTTCGAAGTTTCTCAAAATTAACATATTTATCATCTTTTTCAAATTTGCTGTATGCAACCTGTGAAATGCCTAACTGTGTTGCCATATATTCTTGCGAAAATCCTTTTAATTCTCTGATTTTTCTTATTTTTGATGCAATTCTCATAATAAAACTTTTTAATTTAAGTTGTAAAAATAGTTATAATTTAGTTAATTCGCTTATAATTTATAACAGAAATTATATTTTAAGATATGTTAAACATTTTATGTTTGCACTGAATTCAAGAATTGAATTCTCTCAAACCGGTTGAGATTTTTTATTAAATTCGTAAAATTATCAAAATGGAAACATTAAAAAATTACGGTGTTCTGGAAATGAACACGGAAGAATTAATTAATATTGACGGAGGCAGATTAACTTTTGCTGAAATAGGAGCAATAATTGCTGCGGGAGTAGTTGTTCTCGGAACAATTATTCTTTCTTGGTATTATGCTCAGTAATTCAGTAATAACGAAACTGTTGAGTAGTTTACTCTGCTTAACAGTTTTTTTTTAAATAAAACATAAAATTTAACAAAAAAATGATATTATGTTTATAAAGTTTAAATTGTTCTTTATTATTTTGTTATTATTTTCTTCACAGATTTTCGGACAACAGACAATAACAATAAAAGGTAAATTAACAGATAAAAAAACTAATAAAAAAATTGCATTTGCTTCCGTTGGAATAAAAAATTCTAATATCGGAACAATTTCAAACATTGATGGTTATTTTGAATTGTCATTTACACAAAAAAACAATTATGACACTATTTTCTTTTCGCACCTAAACTACCAATACACAGCAAAAAAAACATCTTATTTCAAAGACGATTCTATTTATAATATTTATTTAACGCCTGAAAATTATAAATTAGAAGAAGTTGTTGTTACAAGCGTACCTGTTAGTGAAATTTTATTAAAAGCAATAAATAATTCTCAAAGTAAGATTACCGTTCCAATCTTATTTAACACATACTACAGAGAATTTGTAAAAAAAAACGGTGTTTACACAAAATTTTCTGACGGTATTCTTGATTTCTATATAAAAGGGAAACCTAAAAAAATTAAACATTCGTTAATTGTAAAAGAATCACGTGCTTTTGAATTAGACAACAGTTCTTTTGAAAAACTCGGATCTTTCTACAAAATAGAAGACGCTTTGTTCGGATATGATTTTAAAAATATCAGAAGATTCTTTAAAGAGAAAAATTTTGATAAATATATTTATAGTATAAGCTACAAAAGAGGACAAAATAATAATGATAAAAAAATTATTACAATAAAACCCAAAAAAGAAGCAAAAGAACAACTATATAATGCAAAAGTTATAATTGACGATAAAACAAACTTGATATTAAAAATTGAATATGATTTTTCAAAATCTCATCAAAAATATGCAGATACAGTTAATGTCGTTGTTGCAAAAGCAAGAAGGTTTAAAGATAAAACTATTTTGCAATATAAAGTCTCACCAAATTTTTATACAATTTCACATATTGCAAATAATATCAGCATTGTCATGTGGGCAGCAGGGAATAAATATTATTTAGATTTCATAAATGACTTAATTGTTACGGATTTTAAAACTAAAGAAATTGATTTTAACAAAAAGAAAAAGTATAAAAACAGGTCTTTATATGAAAACGACAGTAATTACAGTTATGAATTTTGGAAAAACAATAATACAATACCATTAACAAAAGAAGAAGAAAATATTATTAAGATACTTAATAAAAAAACACAAAAAACAAATGTTCAAAAAACAAACAAAATCAAAAACCTGCATAAAAGCAACATACAAACTAACAATTAACAACAAACAAATTGAACAAACTCACCACTTTACGGAAAATTATGTTTATACGGAAGCAGGAGGTAAAAAAATAATATTTTTACCCGAAAAAGGTGAACAATATATAATTGATACAGAAAACAAAAAACTAAAAGAACTTGACATATCAGCACAAATGATGCAAATTAATCAATTAAAAAGCATGATAGGAGAAATAAGCAAAGAGGAAAAAACAGAAAATAATATTCGGCATATTTCAATGCAAAATAATTCTGAAAATCCCGCACAATTAAATGTTAATTTGCAAGCTGTTAAGTTTGTAGGATTGAAAAATACTATGTATCAGCGATTTGGCGAATTTCAGGAAAGCACGCAAATGGTTGGTTTAAATTTAAAAGCAAATGAAATAATAAAACTTTCAGAAACCGTTTTTACGATTAACGGACAAGAACAAAAAACAAAACTTGAACTTGTTAATATTGAAAATTATACGGATGATATTTCTGAAATTGATGCGTATTATAATTATAAAATTGCAAAATAACAATGGTTCATATAAACTTTACACTTTAAAAAATAAGGTTTAAAATAATTATAAAATCATCAATAATCAATCCAAAACGGTGTCTCAAAAGAACATTTTTCCTGCCGAAATTATAGAATTTTCAAAAGAATATCATCAAACCGTAAATACCGTTAAAACTCAAATAATTTACACCGTAATTGTTTTATCGGTAATTTCGGCTTTAATTTCATTACCTTTTATATATGTTGACGTAACAATTCAGGCAGACGGTCTTATACGTCCGGTAAACGAAAAAACCGAAGTAAAGTCTATGCAATCCGGAATAGTTAAAAATATTTTTATAAAAGAAGGGCAAATAATAAAAAAAGAGGATACAATTTTAAGTATTATAAATGATGATATTACAGGCAAAATTGAACTTGTAAAATATCAAATTAAGCAAGACTCAGATTTTATTAAAGATATAAAAGAACTTTTAAGAAACAGATATTCAAAAAAATTGAAAACTGCATATTATATGCAAAAAAATGCAGAATATAATTCACAACTTTCTGAAATAAACAATGAAAAAATAAAAGCAAGAATTGATTTTAACAGAAATATTACACTTTACAGCAAAGGTGTTATTTCAGATCAACAATTTGAAAATTTACAATTAGCTTTAAAAGCAAGTAAAAATAAAATTCGGTCATTTAAAGAAAGCTATAAGAATATACTTCAGGCAGATTTAGTACAAAAAAAAGACGATATTAAAAAGAACATTTCGCAACTTGAACAATTAAAACAACAGGAAAAATATTTTATAATAAAATCTCCCGTTACGGGAACAGCAGAACAATTTACGGGAATTTATACCGGAACAAATATTCAGTCAGGACAAACAATTATTATAATAAGTCCGCAATCAGAACTTACGGCAGAAATTTATGTAACACCAAAAGATATAGGATATATAAAAAAAGGAAGCAAAGCAAATATTCAAATAACGGCATTTAACTATAACGACTGGGGAATGCTCAAAGCAGAAGTTAAAGAAATTTCAAACGATTTTATTTCTATTAATAACAGACCTATTTTCAGAGTAAGATGCAAGTTAGAAAAAACATATTTACAACTAAAATCCGGCTTTAAAGGCAGAATTAAAAAAGGAATGACCGTTCGTGCTCGTTTTATTATAACAAAACGTTCACTTTGGCAATTATTATTCGATAATGTTAATGATTGGATGAATCCGGCTATGAATAAAATTAAGAATTAGTTAACATATGCACATGATGACGTTAATAGCATAGTAAACATAAGGTTACAGCAGTTACAATTCACGTCCTGACTGTCAGCAAAAAAATGAACAAAAAAATTAAATATAAGCAACATGATATTACCGATTGCGGAGCGACTTGTTTAGCTTCTGTTTTATCATATCACGGATTAAAGTTCCCGATTTCTCGCATCCGTCAATACGCATCAACAGATAAAAAAGGAACAAATGTTCTCGGAATGATTGAAGCAGCCGAAAAACTCGGTTTAACGGCAAAAGGTGTTAAAGGAACTTTTGAAAGTCTTTTTAAAATTCCAAAACCAAGTATTGCTCATGTTGTAGTAAAAAATTATTTGCATCATTACCTTGTTATTTACAAAACAACAAAAAAGTATATTGTTGTTATGGATCCCGGAGACGGTAAAACTCACAAAATAACACACAAAGAATTTAAAAAGCAATGGACGGGTGTTTTGATTTTACTTCTTCCTTCGGAAGAATTTGAAATAGGAAATAAACAAACCTCAATAAAAAAACGCTTTTGGCAACTTATCAGACCACATAAAACAGTAATGATACAGGCATTAGTCGGTGCAGGTGTTTTTAGCATTCTTGGTTTATCAACTTCAATTTACGTACAAAAGATTGTTGATAATGTTCTTGTTGATGCAAATTATAACTTGTTGAATTTGTTAAGTATTGCAATGATTTTAATTCTTATTTTAAGAATTTTTATAGGCAATATGAAAAGTATTTTTGCTCTGAAAACAGGTCAAAAAATTGATTCAACTTTAATTCTCGGATATTACAATCATTTAATGAAACTGCCTCAGCAATTTTTTGATACAATGCGTGTAGGTGAAATAATTTCACGTGTTAATGATGCCGTTAAAATAAGACGTTTTATAAATGACGTTTCATTAGAACTTATCGTAAATGTTTTGATGATAATATTCACGGTTTTGTTGATGTTTGTATATTCTTGGAAATTAGCGTTGCTTGTTTTGTTTTCAATTCCTGTTTTTATAATTATCTATTTTTTGTATAATAGATTTAATAAAAAATTTCTGCGAAAAATAATGGAAAATTCAGCAGAATTAGAAACTCAATTAGTTGAGTCTGTAAGTTCTGCTGGAACAATTAAAAGATTTGGCTTGGAAGAGTTTTCAAATCTAAAAACAGAAACACGTTTTATTGCTTTGCTAAAATCAACCTACGAAACAGGAAAAGCTGCAATTTTCAGTACAAATGCCGGAGATTTTACGGCAACTGCCGCAACAGTTGCACTACTATGGTTTGGAGCAACAAAGGTAATGGTTCAAGATATAACCCCGGGCGAATTAATGTCTTTTTATGCACTTATAGGATATTTAATAAATCCGGTAAAATCATTAATTCAAATGAATCAAAGCATACAAGATGCCGTTATTGCCGCCGATCGTCTTTTTCAAATTATGGATTTGGAAAGAGAAGAAACCGAAAAAGAAAAAATTGAATTAACAGCAGATATGATTGGAGATATTACATTTAAGAATGTAGACTTCAGATATGGTTCTCGTGTAGATGTTTTTAACGATTTTAGTTTAAATATTGAAAAAGGGGAAATGACAGCAATTGTCGGCGAAAGCGGTTCAGGAAAAACAACTTTAATTTCTCTTTTACAAAATATTTATCCCATACAATCCGGAAGCATAGAAATAGGACAATATAATTTAAGACATATAAGCAATGAAAGTTTGCGTAAAATTGTAAGTGTTGTTCCGCAAGATATTGATTTATTTGCAGGAAGTGTATTAACAAATATTGCTGTGGGAGAATTTGAACCTAATCTGAAAAAAGTAACGGATATTTGTAATATGATTTCAATAACAGACTTTATAGAAAAACTACCTAACGGATTTCATACTTACATAGGTGAAAACGGAACATCACTTTCTGGTGGTGAAAAGCAACGAATTGCTATTGCAAGAGCATTGTATAAAAATCCTGAAATATTAATTCTTGACGAAGCAACATCATCTCTTGATTCTGCATCGGAACAATATATTCAACAAGCAATCAATGTATTGAAAAAACAAAATAAAACAATAATAATTATTGCTCACAGATTAAGCACCGTTATGAAAGCTGACAATATTGTATTAATAAAAGAAGGGAGAATAATTGAAACGGGAAACCATAAAAATTTAATGCGGAAAAAAGGAGAATATTTTAAACTGTGGGAACAACAATTTCCGATTGATGAAGATGATTTTTGGTTATGATTATTAAAGTAAAAATATACATTTTATTAACTATTTTTTTCTGTAATTCAAATTTCGGATACAGTCAAAAAATATGGACTTTAAACGATTGCTTAAAATATGCACTTGAAAACAATATTCAAATAAAACGCAAAAATATTCAAATAAAAGCCGGTAAACTCGCAATAAAAGCTGCAAAAAGTAATATTTTACCATATTTGAATTTTAATGCTTCGCAAGAATTCTCTTTTGCCAAAACAACAGATCTAATTTCAAATGATTTAAAAGAAAATAATATCTCGGTAAATAAATATAATATTTCCGGCAGTATTGTATTATTCAACGGCTTCAAAAATTATAATATCATAGAGCAAAAAAAACTAAATTTATTTACAGTTTTGCAAGAAATTGAAGCATTAAAAGACGATATTAAATTAAATGTTTTGTCTGCATATATGCAGATTCTTTTTTCTGAAGAAGAACTGGAAATTTCAAAAAGACAATTATATATAACAGAAGAAAACCTTACAAATGCAACCCTTTTAAAAACCGCAGGTATTATTGCCGATAATGAAATTTATGAAATAAAAGCACAAATTGCTTACGAAAAATATCAAATAATTGTTGCCGAATCAAATCTTAAAAATGCAAATTTGCAATTAACAAAATTACTTGAACTGCAAACAAACTCTATCCAAATAGAAAAACCTAAGGTTAAAGTTACAAATTTAGATTTCTATATACCTGATTTTAACAGGATATATAGAATTGCACAAAATTTACCGTTGATAAAAAAAGAAGAAAAGAAACTTAAAAGTATAAAAAAAGAAACAGATATAAATAAAAGTCTTTTATATCCGAAAATTTCACTAAATCTCGGAATAAACACAAATTGGACTAATGCTGGTTATTTATACGATACGACAAATATAATAAACTCGCCCATCGGCTATACAAGCTTCACGGGAGAAGTTGTTTATTCAAAATCATACGGCACTAAAAAATATCCTTATTTTTATCAAATAAAAAACAATTTCTTTCCTTCAATTTCAATTAATATTTCATATCCTGTTTTTGACAAATTCAGATACAAACAGAACAAAGAAAAAATAAAGCTAAACATAAACGAAGTCGAATTACAAATTCAACAAAGAAAAAATAATTTATATCAAGATATTCAACAGCTATATTCAGATTTAAAAATTGCAATTGCAAAATATAAAAGTGCTGAACAATATCTGAATTCTTATGAAAAATCATATAAAAATGCCGAATTAGAATATAAAGCCGGCAAAATTACTTCTTTTGAATACAGCACTTCCGTTAATAAACTTATCAATGCGAAGTTAGATTTCCTGAAAACTAAATACGAAATAAAATTCAATCAGAATATTTTGAGATTTTATCAAAACTTACCGTTTGCTCTTTAATAAAAGAAAAATATTTTTTTAATAAGACCGATTTTTTATTTAAAGTTGCACGGTAAAATTACTTAAGTTTTAATAAAATGAACAAACCGGATAAAAAAATTACGGAATTTATTCTCA
>JAJRUH010000094.1 GCA_024277895.1 Bacteroidota bacterium
AAAAAACTTCTTTTCCGATTAAATTATAAATTACAATTTTATTAATTAAAAACTCAGAGTTTAATGTAATTACATCTGTAGCCGGATTAGGATATACTTTTACAGAGATATTATTCCCGACATTTTCTATGTTGCTGCTTTTATCTGCCAACCACAATGTTGCATTTGTAATTAATACACCGTCATCACCCGTAGCATTTCCGGCATTAAACGGTTGTGTCCATCCGGGATAAGTATTTGAATTATCATGAGCAGTTTCGTCTTCCGATACTGAACTGTCTCCTACACCCACAACACGCCCGTTCCCGTATGACGCACTTGCAACCATAACTCCGGTTGTTCCGGTATTTGAATAATTAGGTAAAAAAACTATCCCCTTTACAGTAGAATTTATACTTTTATCTATTGTTATCGAAGCACCATTGTAAAAAGCAATCCCGTCCACATTTCCGGCAGCTCCGTGAAGAATAGGATCAGACGGCAAATTTGCAATATTTACGGCAGGATCTTTACTGACATTACTTCCTGCATCAAAAGTGAAACCAAAAGGATTATTATAAGTATCAAAAAAATCATTCCACACCTCCAATGCATCCCATCCGTCCCCGTCTCTGTCAGCATTTGCGTGATCTGAAATCATAAATAAACCGCCGCCGTTTTGAACAAAATTAATCATAGCCGTTTTTTCCGAAGACGAAAACTGATTATTCGGTTCACATACTACAAATACGTCGTAATTTGATAAATCTTGTGAATTTGAACTGTTTCCGTATGTAATATCTCTGTATGAAGGCAAAGTCTCAACCGTAAAACCGCGTTTTACCATTTCTACACCCCAAGAAGATAAAGCTCCCTGCCAATAGGTTTCAGATGTAGAATTTGTTATCCCGGATTGTGCCGGTGAAGGAGTCGGTTCATTGTCATCTATTATCCAATCGGCATTATTTGCTGTTTCTGATTTTGTATTATCAAATAAAATCTTTTGTGCCGAAATTAAACCGGAAAAATTTGTTAGGATTACAATTATTGTTAAAAATTTTCTCATTTTTTAAAATTTTTAAAAAGCCGAAACAGATTTTAATCTGTTCCGGAATCTCTTATTATTAAATTATCTTATTTTTTAATAACTCTTTTCTTTATTGATTGAGTTCTTGTATTAATGTTAATAATATAAATACCTTTAGGATAAGAACTTAAGTCAATCTCGGAGCTATTTGACAACATTTTTTTAATCAGCAATACTTTGCCCGATATGTCAATAACCGATATTTTACCTCTAACCGGAGCAGTAAACTCAACAGTAAATTTTCCGTTTGTAGGATTAGGATAAACTCTGATACTGTTTTTTCGTATATCAGGTATTGAACCGGCAGAAGTAACAGTTAATTTATAAATATCAGAAACTGATGCACCGAAAATATCCGCAGCAGTTATTTTAATATTTATAGTTTGAACATTTTCCGGCGTTCCGCTAAATTGAACTTTTTTATTATCAAAACTTAACCACGAAGGCAACGATTTTCCGTTTTCTAAACTTGCTTTATATGTTAAAACATCTCCCAAATCATTATCGGTAAAAATATCGGAAGGAATTGTATATATATAAGTTTCACTTTTCATAATTTCCTGATCCGGTATTTTAGCATTTAAAACCGGGGATGAATTAAGTTTAAAATGAATATTAAATCTGTCGGAAAAATCTGCAGCATTTTGCCAAAATGTATATTTCCCGGTAACAGTAAGATTTACGAATTCATTCATATCTTTATCTTCCAAATAAATATGTGTTTTACTAAAACTATTTTCAGTTAAACGTATAGTATAATCAGCATTTAATCCGATATACATTCCTAACGGAACAATTTTCTCATTTTCAAATTCAGGAATTGAGTTAATTGCATAAATATGAGAATTATCTTCATTCCTGCTGTATAACATTGGTTTCGTTTTGTCGTAAGAAAACAGTTTATAAGCATCAAAATCAGTATCATGATTTTCCGTTGCATACGGCAAAGTTCTGATTACTGTTTCGTCTGCAAATCCGGAATTTTCTATTTCTAATCTCAATACATTATCAACCGTTTTTTGAGGCTTTTTCCAAAATGACTGAGAATTATGTGTTCTTGCATTTACAGGAATTGTAACGGTTCCGTTGTTTGCTGTTGTTTTAACAAAAATACCTTGGTTCGCAGGTATAAATTGAGAACCGCCGTTTGCCGTAATACCTTGATTATAAGGAGATGTTCCGTAACATTGATAATTAGAGCCATCATAGTAGTAAACATAATTTTCAACATTATTCAACGAAACCTGAGACCAATCAACTGCAGAAGTAAACGGATTTCCTATTAAATTCCAACCTTCAAATTCATTCCAATCAGCCGTAACACCGTTTAAACCAACAGAACCTGTTCCGCTGTCAGTATATCCTAATGTGAATACTTTGCTTACAGAAGGATTGTATAAATTACCTCCCGTCATATTATAGGTATTTGTTGCCGTATGGTATTGTATATAGCCTTTATCTATTGACATTGAAGCGGCACTTTCGCTTGTCCATCCCGTTGTTCCGTAAATTGTAGTTGCATCCCAATAATCTCCGGGAGATTCATTATACCAATAAAAATTCGGATTCCCGGCATTAAACAAACTTGTTGCAACATTATCTAAAGGCGAGAAAATATAATTCCATTGACCTCCGGCAAGGTATCTTTCGCAAGTTGCCTTAATATTCGCAGACGGTTGTATTAGTGACGCTGTTCCCGTTGCATCGGATTTTAAGACCAATCCGGTTGTTCCCGGAGTATTAACAAGAGATGTGTTAACCGTATAATATTTTCCCGAAGAAAGTTCTGTGGTTCCCGCATCTATTTGCATAGTATTTACGGTCAGATTAGTTGACAGAATTGCAGTTTCTCCGGTTCTGTTCATGTTAAAGGTATTCAACTCTTGGGGTGCAGCAAAACTAAATCCGTATGTTATTGCACCTGTTCCGTTCACGGTTAAATTTGATAACGAATTACCGCCAAACACACCGTTTGTTCCGGAAAAAGGTCCCGAAATTGTTAAATCTGAACCGTTAAGATTCAATACTCCTGCCGTTAAATTTAATCTTCCGGTTACAGAAACGGACTTATTCATTGTTACGCCGCCTGCCGAAGAGTTATTAACGGTCATATTATAAAAGTCGGCGGATGCCTCAAC
>JAJRUH010000095.1 GCA_024277895.1 Bacteroidota bacterium
CACGGAAATGCAGATAATGCAATTAATCCTGACGGTTCGCCAAATACTGCACACTCGTTAAATCCCGTTCCTTGTATTTTAGTTGATAATGATTATGAAAAAATCAATAACGGTGTTCTTGCTGATGTCGCTCCTACCCTTTTACACATCATGAATATTGATATTCCTAAAGAAATGACAGGAAAAATTTTAGTTTAAACAAAACAAATTCATCCGATGGCTTAAAGTCATCGGATGAATGATATATAACTGATAAATGCTCAAAATAAAAAACACTCTGATATCCGATGATTTAGTTGAGAAAAAATTTGTTTGTAATCTTAATGCCTGCAAAGGAATTTGTTGTGTGGAAGGCGATTCCGGAGCACCTCTTGAAGAAGATGAAAGACTTTTTTTAGATTCTGAATTCGATAAAATAAAACCGTTTTTAAGAAAAGAAGGTATTAATGCTATTGAAAAAAACGGAAAATACTACATAGACAGCGAACACGATTATGTTACAACCTTGGTAAACGAAAAAGAATGTGCTTACGCAGTTTTCGAATCCGACGGAACAGCTTCCTGCGGTATTGAAAAAGCATTCCTTGCCGGAAAATCAAGTTTTCGCAAACCACTTTCTTGTTGGCTATATCCTGTTCGCACAAAAAAAATACAAAATCTTTGTGCCGTAAATTACGATGTATGGGATATTTGCAAAACAGCTGTAATAAACGGAGAGAAACTCGGCGTTCCGGTTTATAAATTTCTGAAAGAACCTTTAATAAAAAAATTCGGCAAAGAATGGTTTAAACAATTAAATTATTATGCTGAAAATTCTGCTGATATTTCCTAAACTTGTCAAAATTTCAAAAATATATACTTATCAAAAATAATAATATGAAAGATTTAAAACAATACATAGAAAACAATAAGGACCGATTTCTCGAAGAACTTTTCGGATTAATACGTATTCCGTCAATAAGTTCGGAAGAAGCACATAAGCCCGACATGTATAAAGCTGCCGAATATTGGAAAAAAACAATACTTGATGCCGGAGCAGACAAGGCACGAGTGATGGAAACTGAAGGAAATCCTGTAACTTATGGTGAAAAAATTATTGATAAAAATTTGCCGACGGTTTTAGTTTATGCACATATGGACGTTATGCCCGTTGACCCTATTGATTTATGGGACAGCCCGCCCTTTGAGCCCGAAATAAGAGACGGGAAAATATACGCCCGAGGTGCCGACGACGACAAAGGACAGGGATTTATGCATGCCAAAGCATTTGAATATATGGTAAAAACAAACCAATTACCGTGTAATGTTAAATTTATTATAGAAGGCGAAGAAGAAGTCGGTTCACCAAATTTGCGTAAATTTATGGAAGACCATAAAGAAATGTTAAAAGCCGATGTTATTCTTGTTTCCGATACCGGTATGATTGCTCCCGACATACCTTCAATAACAACAGGATTAAGAGGTTTAAGTTATATGGAAGTTGAAGTTACGGGACCTAATAAAGATTTACATTCAGGACTTTTCGGCGGTGCCGTTGCAAACCCCGCAAATGTTCTTGCAAAAATGCTTGCAAGTTTAGTTGACGATAACGGAAAAATTACAATAAAAGATTTCTACGATGATGTTATTGATGTAAGCAAAGAAGAAAGAGCCGAAATGGCAAAAGCACCTTTTGATGAAGAAGAATACAAAAAAGCCCTTGATGTTGAAGAACTTGCAGGAGAAAAGGGATATTCGACAAACGAAAGAACCGGAATAAGACCGGCATTAGATATTAACGGAATTTGGGCAGGATATACCGGAGAAGGTGCAAAAACCGTTATTCCCTCAAACGCTTATGCAAAAGTTTCTGTGCGTTTGGTTCCGAACCAAGATAACGTTAAAATAAGCAAACTTTTTGAAGAGCATTTTAAAGCTATTGCACCTAAAACTGTAAAAGTAAAAGTTACGGCATTGCACGGCGGACAAGGATATGTTTCTCCCATTGATATTCCGGGCTACAAAGCTGCAGAAAAAGCATATACCGACGTATTCGGGGAAAAACCGGTTCCCGTAAGAAGCGGAGGCAGTATTCCCATTATTTCAACCTTTGAAGAAGTTCTCGGCATAAAATCAATTTTAATGGGCTTCGGTTTAGAAAGTAACGCAATACATTCACCCAACGAAAATAATCCGCTTGAAATGTTTTTTAAAGGAATTGAAACTATTCCTTTATTTTACAAATATTATGCTGAGTTGATGAAATAGCCATGCAACCATTTTTATAATAATCATCTTAACATTAAATTTTATAATCAAAAAAAAATGAAAAACCTATCTTTTTTATCTCTGTTTCTATTAATATTTATTTTTAACGGAATATCTCAGATCCCTAACGATCCCACATATACTTATACCGGAAACGGTGGTATCACAATTTCGACTATTCAATCAAAACCGAAAAATATTAAGGGTTCCGTTTATTATAATAATAAATGGAAAATAGGGACATTGGAATTATTTTCAAAACAAAAAATTAAGGATTATCCGATAAGATATGATATGAAATATCATCGAATCGAAATTAAAACAAAAGATAATGTCAAAATTATTCCTGTCTCTGACGTAAAAAAAATTACGTATATTGACAATAACGGTAATTCCGAAGTTTGCATAAACTGTTCAGTTTACAAAAATTCTGAAAATAAATTTGGCTTCTATAAAATAATATATCAAGGAAAAATCTCTCTGTTAAAAAAAACTAATTTACAATTAAAAGAGTCAAATTATAATCCTACTTTTGATATAGGAGAAAAATCTAAAGAATACATAAAAACAGATAAATACTACATATATACAAACGGTAAAATATCACCTGTTAAAAAAAAGAAGAGACAAATTCTGAAAACATTTAATAACAAAGCAGAAAAAGTTGAAATATTTGCTAAAAGGAATGAATTAAGTTTTAAAAAAGATTATGATCTGTCAAAAATCTTTAATTATTATAACAATCTCTAACATCTGCACTTATTAATATTTATATTCCTTTTAAATGATAAGAGTATTTTTTGTGAGTTTTATCTCTTCGTAAAATTCCGAAAAATATAAACAAATTTTATTTTTTTTAATGACTCAAAGCTTTAAGAAAAATATTAATACTATTAAATTATTATTCCCGCATAAGTAAAAATACCTAGATTAAAAGCTTTGTAGTTTATGAGTATTTTTACCTGTAAATTGTATTATAAAAACACCTTATTTTTGTATAATGACTTAATCTCAGAAACAATAATATTAACTCTTCCCTGATAAGCGAGCAAATTATTAATATGTTGTATTTTGATGTTAAGTTTTATTGTTGTAAATTTCAAATTTATGACTTATAGTATAAATATGGCAGATTCAATTAAAATATTACTGCTTGAGGATGTTAAATCCGATGTATTTTTAATAGAAAGACAACTAAAAAAGAACAAAATAAATTATATTCTTAAAGTTATTGATAACAAATCTGAGTTTAAAAATGACTTTAAAAATTTTAATCCCGATATTCTTATTTCAGATTTTTATTTACCGGATTTTACAGGAATTGATGCTTTATTGTTTCTGAAAAAGTCAAATATTAATATTCCTTTTATTATTGTAACCGGGGCACTTGATGAAGAAACTGCCGTAAATTGCATAAAAGCCGGTGCAGATGATTATTTAACAAAAGAAAAACTTTCGCGACTCGGAAATGCTGTAAAATCGGTACTTGAAAAAAGAAAAGCTCTCATTGAAAAAGAAAAGGCATTAAAACAAACAAAATTATTGGCAAAAGAATTACAAACCATTATACATACCGTGAATGTGCCTATAATAACAATTGATATAAACGGACGTATTATTGATTGGAATAAAACGTGTGAAAAAATTACGGGTTTCTCAAAAAAAGAAGTATTAAATAAAATATTTGTTAACAATTTTATATATGAGTCCGAAAAAGAAAAATTTTCTGAAATAATTAATAACGCATTAAGTGGTTTAAGAATAAAAGATATTGAAATTTCTTTGAAAATACCGCAAGGAATTAAAAAACTGTTACTCAATATTACAACTCAGAAAAACAGTTCGCAAAAAATTATCGGACTTATATTTATCGGACAAGATATTACTGAAATTATTTTGCACAGAGACAAACTCGAAAGACAAGTAAAAGAACGAACTGAAAGATTAAAAACGGCATTAAATAAAGAAAAAGAATTAGTAGAACTGAAATCAAGATTTGTATCTGTGGCATCGCATGAATTCAGAACTCCCTTAACTGCGATAGGTTTTGCTTCCGGATTTTTAAGAAAATATTACGAAAAAATTGATTATGATACAGTTATTAAAAAATTAACTAAAATTGATAATCAAACTCATTATATGACAGAATTGTTAGATGATATGTTAACAATAGGAAAATCAGAAGCAAAGGAAAGTTTAAATTGTAAAAATATTCAATTTAATGATTTTATCCGTTCTTTAATTGAGGAAATATTATCGGTAACCAAGAACAGTCATAAAATTTTCACAAAATTTTCAGATAATAATATTATTATTGAATCAGATAACTTTTTATTACGTAAAATATTTTTGAACCTGATGACAAATGCCGTTAAATTTTCACCCGGAAAAGAACAGGTTTTATTTGAATGTAAGAAACAAAAAGAAACATTAATTTGCAGCATTACTGATTTCGGTATCGGTATTCCAAAAGATGAATGCGAAAATATATTTGTTCCGTTTCGCAGAGGTACAAATACGGGTGCGATTCAGGGTACCGGTTTGGGATTACTCATTGTGAAAGATTCTGTGCAATCCCTGGGCGGAACAATCAGTGTAAAAAGCAAACTGAATATCGAAACTGTTTTTACGGTTAAATTACCCTTATCGTCGAAAAAAATAAATAATCTTTTATGACAGAACCAAAAACAAATATTGAAATTTTCTTAAATAGGGCTTGCTGAAAAGCTCACAGGTGCATTAGATTTCAAGTTTCTCGTTTGAAGTCGTATATAAATACTACGAAATAAGAGAAATTTGAAAGATGATATGCCTGTGGGCAGCTAAAATATTTTACACAAGTGCAAGGAAATAGGGTTAAATGAATTAAAAACCTTGCACTTGTATATGTAAATAGTCCTGTAAGTAGCTGAAACACAAATATATTAGCACTTTTCAGCACGCCCTAAATAAAGATAATCCTGATTATGCACACCCGGCGGCAATAAGAGAACTTAAAAAACAAGATTGGTGAAATAATCCGACACATTTGAAAGTTCGTGTAATTGCCGGTTATCGGTCGGTAACAAATACAGTAATAAATTAAATTAATTCTTTTTTTATGATCTTGCAAATTCATTAAATGAAAATAAATACTCTTATGGGCGATTACAAGAATAAAAGCAAAGCTGAATTAATTGAAATTATCAATTCTGTTAATAAAACAAAAGATAAATTTAAAGACATTTCAAATACGGAACTTCAAAGTATATTATTATCAATGAATGAAATGATAGTTGTATTTAATGAAAAACAAAAAGTTACTTATGTGAATATTTCCGACAGCAAAAAACTTTTTTCAGATTATAAGAAAATTATCGGTCAAAAATATCAGAATGTGATACCTGAATATTTGCAACAATCTTTTAATACAGCTTTTAAGAAAAACAAAAAAGGCAAACAGTCATTTTATGAATATCAGTTAGAAAATAATAATGAAACATTAAATTTTTCGGTAAAAATGTCTCCGATTTTTGATAACGATATATTTAAAGGCAGTATCGCAATTATTTTGAATATTACCAAACAAAAAAAAGCCGAAGAAACAATAACTACTTGGACCGAACAACTTCAAAAGTCTGAAGAACCGCGAAAATTCGGATTTATTGATTGGGATTTAATTACAAACAATATATATTTATCACCCGAAATTTATATAATTTACGGAATAACTGATAATATAATAAATGCAGCAGAATTTATTAATAAATTTGTACACCCCGACGATATTGATTTTGTAAATAAAAATTTAACTGATGCAATTAAAGCCGGTAAAAATTATAATATCAACCATAGAATAATAAGACCTGACAGAAAGGTCATTTGGCTGAATAATCGTGCCGAATTGATAAAAGATGTTAACAGAAAACCGATTAAACTACTCGGAACGATTCATAAAATTACAGACAGAATGAAAATGCAGGAAGATGTTGTTAAAAGCGAATCAAAATACCGTATGCTTGCCGATAACACTTTTGATTGGGAATATTGGGTTGACCCTGAAGGAAATTATAAGTATTTATCTGAGGCTTGTGAACGCATAACAGGCTATTCCCAAAAAGAATTTATTAAAAATCCTCATTTATTATTTGATATAGTACATCGTGATTTTAAAGAAAAAATTCATAAGCATTATCAAAATGAAAGCATAAAAGAATCTCAGAAATATAAAACAGAATTTCAACTTACTACAAAAAAAGGAAAATTACGTTGGATCGAACATAATTGCATTCCTATTTATAACAATCAAGGTGAGTTTATCGGCAGAAAAGGTAATAACCGAGATATAACGGATGTTAAAACAGCGGAATATGAACTTAAAAAACAAAATGAGGAATACGAAGCACTTTACGAAGAATATAAAATAACCAATGAAGACTTGATACTGGCAAAAAAAAAGACCGAAGAAAGTGAATTAAAATTTAGGTTAATGTATGAAAATACTCCGACAGGTGTAGTAATAATTTCTTTAGATAATAAAATTTTGTCAGCAAATAAAGCTTATTGTGAAATGCTTGGATTTGCCGAATTTGAATTAATTAATAAATCATTAAAAGACATTACACATCCCGAAACATTTGTACAAAATTCAGACTTGCAAACAAAATTAGGACAAGAGTTAATTCCGTCATACCAATTAGAGAAAAAATTTATACGGAAAGACGGTAATATTGTATACGGCTTATTGAATGCAACGCTTATTAAAAATTCTGCCGGTAAACCTGTTCATTTTCTGGGGAGTGTACAAAATATTACTCAAAGAAAAAAAGCAGAACTGAAATTAAGAACACAGAACAATGAATACGCATTATTAAATAAAGAATATAAGATTATTAATGAAGAATTGATAATTGCGAAAGCAAAAGCTGAAGAAAATGAAACATTATTTAAAGATATTTTAAATACAGTTCCCGACCCACTATCTGTAACGAATATGAAAACCAAGAAATTTATATACATAAATAAAGGTTTTGAAAAAATAACCGGTTATACTGAAAAAGAAATAATAGGAAAGACAGTTGCGGAAATTAATATCTGGAAAAATTATACCGATAGAGAATTGTTTGTAAAACAGCTGAAACAAAACAGGTTTATTCAAAACTTTGAAAGCGAATTTAAAATGAAAAACGGAAGTGTTTTATCCGGTCTGATTTCAGCTAATATTGTTTACATTCAAGGTGTTCAGAACCTGTTGATTATAACCCGTGACATAAGTACAATAAAAAAAACTCAAAATAAACTTATAATAAGCGAAAATAAATTCAGAACTATAGTACATTATTCACATGCCGGAATTTGCCTGATTAATGAAAACGCTGAATTAACGTATGTAAACAAACAATTTTGTCAAATAACAGGCTACAATGAAAATGAACTTATAAACAAGAACTTTGTTTTTCTGTTAGACGAAAAAAGTAAAACTCTGGTAAAAAAAAGGTATCTTCAAAGGCAAAAAGGCGAAATCGTTGAACCGAACTATGAGATTTCTGTTTTATGTAAAAATAAGGAAGTAAAGAGAATAGAGATGCATTCCGGAATTATAAAGAAAGCTGACGGAACTATTCAAACTCTTTCACAATTATTGGATATAACTGAACGTAAAAAAGCTGAATCAGAATTAGAAAAATACCGAGAACACCTTGAGATTTTAGTTAAAGAACGAACAGAAGAATTAGAATCAATAAATCAAGAATTAATTGAAGCCAATAAAGATTTGGAAAAATTTAACGAACTGTTTATCAATAGAGAATTCAGAATTAAAGAGTTGAGAAACAGAGTAAAAGAATTAGAAGAAAAATTATAATAAAAGTAGAACTAATCGTAAATATAAGAATATGAAAGAAAAAAATACAATACTTGAATTAAGATATATGAATTATATAAACGATATAACTTATAAAAGAATAAATTTAATAATGATTGTCAGTATTATTATTTTATTAGTGCTGATGTTTTTAGATTTAAGATTAAGAAACAATCTTACTGCAGTTTACACACGAATACCCTCATTATTTATTGACGTTTTTATTTTAATATTAAAAAATCTAAAAAACAAAAAAAACAAATTAATTATTGCCTTTTTATATAAACTTTTTTTATTTACGATACTTGCAATGATGTACGCTAAATTCCTCGTCCATATAAATACAGAAACAACAAGTTTAAATGCCTCAAGTATCATTACTGCAATATTTATAATTACACTTGAAATAAGATTAAAATTCGTTTACGGTATTATAATTTACTTCGGAACTTTCATTCTCTTTTTTATAATACTTTTAATGTTTTTCGGGTTCGATATTAATATGATTAAACCTTTAATTAATGTATTTTTAATGACTTTTGTCGGATTTGTAATTAACAGAATCCAAAATAATCTGAGATTTAAAAATTTTGAAAATAAATATTTATTAAAAGCTGAAAAACAGAAACTTTACGAAAGCAATAAAGAACTTTCTTTAAAAAATACGAAACTTGAAAATTTTAACGAGCTGTTTATAGGCAGAGAATTCAGAATAAAAGAATTAAGAGATAAAGTGAAAGAATTGGATGAAAAATTGATTAATAAATAACCGAATAATGAAAAATTACAGGATAAAAAGCAAAAAAAAAATAATTCGGAAAATTCTCAAACTTAATGAAAGCGAAGAAAAACATAAGGCATTATACCTTAATACACCGCTCTGCCGACAATCAACGGATATTAACGGAATTATTTCAGATATAAATCTCGCTTGGCTAAAAACATTAGGCTATAAAAAAGAAGAAGTTATCGGAAACCGGTTCATTGATTTTTTAAGACCCGATTTTAAAGAATATTTCGAAAAAATTTTCCGTGAATCATTAAAAAAACAAACTAATATAAATGGTGTTAAGTTTTATATACGCAAAAAAAACGGCGAGTATATTTATATTTTATTTGAAGGCAAAATCGCTTACACTCCGCAGGGTAAATTAAAACAAATTTACTGCACGTTTAAAGATATAACAAAATTGAAAATTGAAAAAGAAAATATTGCAAAATCAGAAACAAATCTTAAAACCTTAATTAATAATCGAAAAGAATTAATTTGGTCGCTGGATAAAGATTTTAATATTTTAATATTTAATAATGTTTTTGCTGAGTTCTATCGGAAAACATACAAAATTAAGTTAAAAAAAGGAATGAATGTCCTTGAAATTTTGAATACGAAATTAAAAACTTTTTGGACACCGATTTATGAAACAGCTCTTGCCGGAAAAACCGTTAATTGTGAATTTTCTGAAAAAATTACAGGAAAACAGCATTATTTTGAAGTAAGCATTGAGCCTATGCTGCTTGACAATCAAATAATCGGAGTATCTGCAATCAGCAGAGATATTTCGGAAAAGAAAAAAATAAGACAACAACTGATAGAAAGTGAAGAACATTATAAAACAATGCTTGATGATATTCCGATAGGAATTGCTGTACACCAAGACGGCAAAATTGCTTATATAAACACGAAAGGAATTGAAATTATGCATGCCGAAAAAGCAAATCATTTAATCGGTCAGTCAATTTTTAAGTTTATTCCCGAAAAAACATATAAACATCTTGCTGCTCAGATTAAAGAAACTTTAAGCGGAAAAAAACACCTAAAACCTGTTGAAGAAAAATATATCAGATACGACGGAAAAATTATTGATGTGGAAGTTACTGCTACACCCGTAAAATTTAATAATAAACCGGCAATTCAAATAACAGTTTCGGATATTTCCGAAAGGAAAAAAGCGGAAAGAATATTGCAAATTTCAGCAGAAAGATGGGAGGCAACATTTAATGCAATTAATGACCCTGTCAGCATTATTGATCTTGATAATAATATATTACAATATAATGCAGCCGCACTTTCCTTTTTCGGACTTTCTGATGAAGAAATGAAAACAAAACGATATTGTAAGTTAATACATAACGTGTCTCAACCGATAAAGGATTGTCCGATTAAAAAAATGAAAAAGAGCAAGCATCCGGAAACATTGATTTTTCAACGAGGTAAGCAATATCTTAAAGTTTCCGTTTTTCCTGTTTTAAATGCTGAAAAAGACATAATAAGTGCTGTACATATAGTAAAAGATATTACCGAACGTAAGAAAACAGAGACAAAACTGAAGAATTATCAATATCAACTTGAAAATTTAGTTAAAGAACGAACAATTGAGGTGGAAGATAAAGTTCAAAAACTTGAAAACTCACAAAAAGCCATGCGTTATCTTCTCGAAGATGTAAATGAAACAGCAGGCAAACTTTTAGAAGTTAACCGAAAATTAGAAGAATCTAACAGAGACCTTGAAGCTTTTGCATATTCAGTTTCACACGATTTAAAATCGCCTTTAAGAGCAGTTATAGGATATACCAATGTTTTACAAGAAGATTTTTCGGAACAATTTTCCGAAAATGCCAAAGAATTTTTAAATTTGGTGATGGAAAATTCATTGAATATGAATACTTTAATTGATGATTTACTGTTGTTTGCACGAGCAGGCAGAAATGAACTCGATCGAAGCAAATTTAATTTATCAATTCTGGTAAATGATGTTTTTAACAGTTTAAAACAAAATTATTCTGATAAAAAAATTGAATTACAAACTGAAGAGAATGTCTTTATTAATGCCGATATAGGCAGTATGAAACAAATCATATTTAATTTATTGAATAATGCTTTGAAGTTTTCTCAAAAAAAAGATCAGATAAAAATTGAATTCGGAGCAAAATTTATTGAAGGACAAAATACGTATTTTATTAAAGATAACGGTATCGGTTTCGATATGAAATATCACAATAAGTTATTCGGTGTTTTTCAACGTTTGCATACAGCTGAGAAATATGAAGGAACCGGTATCGGATTATCTCTCGTTAAACGTATTATTGATAAACATAAAGGTAAAATATATGCCGAATCAGAACTTGGAAAAGGAAGTACGTTTTATTTTACCGTATCTTAATTCAACAAATTATCTTGCCGGGTTCCCCGAATTTTTGCTTTGCAGGAATTTTATGAACTTTTATTTGAATAAGAGTATTTAGGGCTTGCCTTTAGATTTGTAAAGTTATTTTTAAAGAAAAAAGTATAATTTAAAAATATATGATAATGATGATGATGAATTTTCTTTTTTGTTACTTTTTTCTTTGTTAATAATTGTAATTTTGTTAATAACTA
>JAJRUH010000096.1 GCA_024277895.1 Bacteroidota bacterium
ACTTATAATTTTACCTCTGTTTTTGTTAACTTTATTTTCAAAAAATGATTTTATTAAATGTTCTCTTAATTCATTAACATTCTTGAAATCAGCTATTTTAAAGGGTTCTATTTTATCGGACAAACTAAGTTCGCCTCTGGCACGTAACCATAATGAAAAATGATTTTTTCGGGCATGATAAGCTAAACTTTCATCACTGATATCAGATAATCTTAAATAAAAATCGTCCATATCAACAGCTCTCGCAATTTCCACTCCTTTAATATTCCGGAAAACAAAGTCGCCAAAACCCAAATTATACATTATAAAATCTTTAATATCAGCAAGTAAACTATTAGAATTTTTATCGATAAATCGGGATTTGTATTTTGTTTCGGCAAGAAATTTATTTTCAATGTTTGAAGATTGGATGGCAGTAGGAACGTTTGGAGTTTTTGATTTTATATAATTTATCAGTAAAAAGCCTGCTTTCTTATTTTTTATTCCGTTTTTTTTAAATTCTACATCAGAAATAACACTTAAAATATATTTCTTATACCTTTTATATATTGTTATTGCTTCTTCATAATTTGTTGCCAATAAAATTTTAGGACGCAAACGCAGTTTTAAGAGCTTCTGTAAATCATCAGATTTATCAGTGTCGTTAATTATTCGCTGAGTCTGTTCCATAACATTTTTATACAATATCGGAATATAACGGGAATAATAACGTTCAGTATCTTCAACTAATAATATAATTCGTGACAGACCGATTTTTGTATCATTTTTAACATTAACTTTATCTTCATATAATTTTACTATTGACAGAAAAATATTTGAATCACCGTTCCAAACAAAAATATTTTCAATATTATTAAGTTTCTCTTTATTTTTTTTGTAAAACGTAATATCAGCATTATTATTAACCAGAAGATATACAGGAAGTTTTGTATAGTTAGATTTAATTTTATCTGCAATTTTCAGAGGAGTTCTTTTATCGATACCCGCCATAATAATGACAAGATCAAAATCGGCATTTTTAAGTTTTTTTAAAGCATCCTGATGAGAAAGTGCTTTAATAATTTCGGGAGCTGCCGAAAGATTCATTTTAAAATAATCTCCTCTGACGGCATCGTCTAAACGTCCTTCTCTTTCTATACTCAAAGCATCATACAAATGGGCAACCAAAAGAATTTTCTTAACTCGAAAATTCATTAATTTATACAATACTTCGCTTTTTGAATAAGCTGTTTTTAATATTTCATTTACAATATCATTATTAGCATTCATAGAAAAAGTTATACAAGAATTATATTATAAAATCAATCGTTATTTTCAAAGATTTTATATTTTTTTACATTTTTCTTAATATCATCGGCTGTTTTTTTGATTTCTTTTAAATCATCAACAACTTCATTTTCTTCTTTGCTTACTTCATTTTTAATATCTTCTGCGGCATCTTTAAATTGTCTTATACCTTTACCTGCCATTCGTGCAATTTCCGGAAGTTTATCGGCACCGAACAGCAACAAAATAGCCAATACAATAAAAATTACTTCACCGCCGCTAATAAATAAAATCATAATAATTTTTTTTCAAATGTAAAAAAAAGCCTTGATATTATACCAAGGCTTTAAAAAAAATTTCAATATTTATTATTTATTATCTTTATTTTTCTTTTTACTTCCGAGATATTCTCTGTTTTTTTTCTTTGAAACAGATTCTGTAACTTTATGTCTTACAGAGTCGTAAACAATCGGAGTAGCAATAAATAATGAAGAATATGTACCGACAACTATACCTAATAATAATGCAAATACAAATCCTTGAATTGCTTCACCGCCGAAAATAAAAATTGCCAATAATACAATAAATGTACTCATAGAAGTATTAAAAGTACGACTTAAAGTACTGTTCAAGGCATTATTATACAGTATTTTCTTTTCTCTTGTTTTAGAGAATTGCAAGTATTCTCTGATACGGTCAAATACAACCACCGTATCGTTAACGGAGTATCCTACTACCGTAAGAATAGCCGCAACAAACGCCTGATTTACTTCTAAAGAGAAAGGCATAAAATTATACAGCAATGAAAATAAGCCGATTACAATTAACACATCATGTGCTAATGCAGCAATGGCACCGAGACCAAACTGCCAGTTCCGGAAACGAATAAAAATATATAAAAAAATTGCAATAAGGGAGAATACGATTGCCCACAAAGCCGCAACTTTAATATCATCCGCAATTGTAGGACCTACTTTATGAGAACTCTCTCGGTAGTCACTCAGGAATTCGTCTAATGTAACATCAGGACCTATCACAGGTTTCAATCCTTCATAAAGTTTTTGTTCAACAATATTATCTGCATCTTGTGATTTATTGTTAAGCATAAATTTGGTAATAATTTTAACTTGATCTGACGTACCGTATGTTTTTACTTCAGGGGCTTCACCGAATAAAACTTTCAAGTCGTTTGCAATATCTTGTGTAACTACCGGATGATGAAATTTTACAACAAAGGTTCTTCCGCCTTTAAAATCAACACCGTAATTTAATCCGTTAGTAAATAAAGATCCTAAACCAAGAATTATAATGGTTCCTGAAATTGCATAAAAGATTTTACGTTTTCCGATGAAATCTATTTTTGTATTTTTGAAAGCATTTTTTGTAAATCGTGTATAAAATTCGGTTTTCTTATTTTTAGCCAACCGAGATGTAAAAATTAAACGAGTTATAAAGATAGCAGAAAATAATGATGTTAAAATACCTATAATCAATGTTGTAGCAAAACCTTTAATCGGTCCGTGACCGAAAATAAATAAAATGATACCTGTAATTAATGTCGTTAAATTTGAATCAATAATTGCAGAATAGGCATTTTTATATCCGTCCTGAACTGCCAGTTTTAATCCTTTCCCGAGTGCAAGCTCCTCCTTTATTCTTTCATAAATCAACACATTAGCATCAACCGACATCCCTATGGTAAGAACAATACCTGCAATACCCGGCAAAGTTAATACTGCATGCAGTGATGCCAAGACCCCGAATATTAAAAATATATTTGCAAGAAGTGCCACATCGGCGATATAACCGGCTGTTTTGTAGAAGAATATCATATAAACTAAAATAAGCAAAAATGCAAATATAAATGACAGCATTCCGTGATTAACAGCTTGTTGACCTAATGACGGACCCACAACTTGTTCTTCAATAATTAAGGCGGGTGCTTGTAATTTACCGGATTTTAAAATATTTGCTAAATCTTTGGCTTCTTCCTGAGAAAAATGACCGGAAATCGAAGAACTTCCTCCTTTAATCTCGGCATTAACAACAGGTGAGGAATACACATAATTGTCTAAAACAATGGCAATTTGTCTGCCGATATTTTCTTTTGTAATCAAAGCCCATTTTTGAGCACCTTCGGCATTCATATTCATTGACACTTCCCATTGACCGGTAACCGGATCCGTTTGTTCTCTTGCATTTACAACAACATCACCTTCTAAAGCAGGTTTACCGGCTCTTTTAGCTTTTAAAGCATAAAGTTTAAAAAGTTCACCTTTTTTATCAAACGCTTTTTCTGCCCATTTCAAACGCATTTCTTTAGGAAAAATAGATTTTATTTGTTTCATTGCTAAGATTCGGTCAACCTCTGCAGTGTCTTTCATATGAGCAAAACCAACTGCCGCAGAATTAATAGGTTGATTTCTTTTATCTAAATAAGGAACTAATACAGCAAACAAAGGATATTTTTTTTGATATTCAGTGAAACCCTTTTTCTTGGAAAGATCATTATTCGATTTTTAAAGAAGCGGATTCACATCTTTAGTTGTATCTCCGAGTAAACTCTCTTGCAGTGTTGTATCTGCTTTTACAGTGTCTGTTTTTAATAACAAATTATCATTCTTTGCTTTCTCATTTTTTAATGTATCAGCAGAAATTTCTTTGTTAAGCGCATATATTTCTTTTAAACGCTCATTTGCTTTCATAAAATAACTGTAAATATCCGGATAATAATAAGTTTCCCAAAATTGAAGATTTGCAGTTCCTTGTAATAATTTTCTTACACGTTTAGGATTTTTAACTCCCGGAAGTTCGATTAGTATTCTGCCTGAATTACCCTCAATTTTTTGTATCGAGGGCTGAACAACACCGAATTTATCAATTCTTGAACGAAGTACATTTAAGGTATTGTCTATGGCATCTTTTGCTTCTTCTCTTAACACTTTCAAAACATCCTGATCAGATGTTCCGTGTTTTATTCTGTCTTTTAAACTATAGGTTCCGAAAATAGCACTTAATTGTGCATTCGGATCAATTTTTTTAAACGCTTCATAAAATAAAGTTATGAAATCAGATTGTGAAGTAGCTTCTCTTTCTTTAGCTATTTTAATTGCTTTTCTGAAAGTAGTATCTCTGTTTCCGTCTGATAAATTTACAATCAAATCAGCAACGGAGACTTCCAACATAACATTCATACCGCCTTTTAAGTCCAGACCAAGATTTAGTTCTCTGTCTTGGCATTCTTTAAATGTATATGCCGGAAAAGGATACGCTTGCTCAGATGCAACTGAGTCTAAATAATTTCTTTCTTTGTTCAAATCGCCTTTTGCATATTCGCGTGCTTGTTTTTTTACTCGCCACGTTGCATAAGTAAATGATAATTGATAGATACTTGCCACTGCCAATAAAATGGCAAGAAAAGTAATAACTCCTTTGTTTTGCATTTCTTAATCTTCTTTAATTATATATATAACTTTGATTTTCAGGGGTGCAAATATATTGATTTTTTTTAAATATAGAATTAAAAATATTCGGCAAAATTTTAAAATAGTTAGTTCATTTTTAAAAAAATAGTATTTATTAATTCTCATATTATGTAATATATTTATTATCTGACAAATAAAAGCAGCTCGAATATAAATTCCGAACTGCTTTGAAATAAGTGAATATAACAATATTCAGTATCTTTTAAATAATATTCATCTCATCTAAAATATTCATCACTTTCTTAACTGCATCAGCAGATACTTTTAAATCATTCATTTCAGATTCTGATAAATCTAATTCAATAATTTTTTCAATACCGTTTTTTCCGAGAACAACAGGAACGCCGAGATAAATATTTTCCATTCCGTATTCACCGTTAAGAAGTGCACATACGGGAAAGGTTCTTTTTTCATCTTTTACGATGGCTTCAACCATTTGAGCAGCAGCAGCACCGGGTGCATACCAAGCCGAAGTACCCATTAAATTAACAAGTTCTCCTCCGCCTTTCTTAGTTCGTGTAACAATTTCGTTAAGACGATCTTCTTTAATATATTGTGTAATAGGAATTCCGTTTACTGTTGTAAATCTTGGTAAAGGAACCATTGTATCTCCGTGTCCGCCGAGTAATAATGCCTGAATATCTTTAGGTGAAGTTCCCATTTCATCAGCTAAAAATGCACGAAAGCGAGCCGTGTCAAGAATGCCTGCCATTCCGAAAACTTTATGAGAAGAAATACCGGCTGTTTTAAAAGCAGCATAACTCATTACATCCAAAGGATTTGAAACAATAATGATGATTGCATTCGGAGATTTTTCCAATGCTTTTTTTGTTACATCGTGAACGATTTTTGCATTTGTAGAAATTAAATCATCTCTTGACATTCCGGGTTTACGCGGCAATCCGGAAGTAATAACAATAACATCCGAATTTTTTGTTTTATCATAATCGTTAGTGGAACCGATAACTTTTGTACTGAATTGATCAATAGCAGAAGTCTCCCACATATCAAGAGCTTTGCCTTCCGACAAACCTTCTTTAATGTCAATCAAAACGACTTCTTTAACAATGTCTTTTCTTGCAACCGAATAAGCAACCGTTGCGCCGACATTTCCTGCACCTATTACTGTAACTTTATTCATGATAATAATATTTTAATTTAAAAATCTGTTTTTTATTCTGCTAAATTAAATGAAAAATATCAATTTGTAACATATTTTTCAACATATACTTTATTTGTATTTATCTTCTGAAATATTATGTTCCGAAAAAGGTTTACAATTAAAAACTTTTACAGACAGTTTTTAACATAAAAACAGAGACTGTCTAAAAAGTCTGTTTTATCATACTGAACTTGTTTCAGTATCTGTACAAACTATATAGAAATCAATATAGTAAGATTCTGAAATAAATTAAGAATGACGCTTTAAGGGACTTTTTAGAAAGTCTCTGTAATTCAATAATCAGAAAATAAAATATTCCTAAAATAAATAATTTAAACCTATATACAAACCTTTTGTTCCGTCTTGTTTTTTTGCTGCAATACCGTAGTCAACAGCAATAATAAAATTACTGTTGATAACAAAACGAATTCCGCCGCCGTATCCGATATGCAAACTTTCATCGGCAAAATCAACACTTGAAAGGTATTCTGCCGGTACATTTGTTTTATCAAAAGTATAAGGAGAAGTTACCATACCCATATCAACAAAAGCATTTACTCCGAGATAAAAATTTTGATTTAAAATAACTGTCTTAAAAAATTTAGAACGCAATTCAAAATTTCCGAAGGCAACACCGTCACCTACTACCCTGTTTCTGAGTACGCCTCTGATAGTTTTTGCACCCCCGAGTCCGTCTTTTGTAGCTTTTGAATCAATAGCATAGGGCAACATATAAAAAGGCATTTCTCCCGATATTTTTGTTTGATAACTTAAACGATAAGCAAAAGTTAATATGTCAGGAAATATTGTAATGTATTGTCTGTGAGAAAGTAACAACCTCGTATAAGCATAGTCGTTCCCAAGAAATCCGGGAGCAGTTAAAACCAATGCTTCCGACCACATTCCTTTGTTCGGATTTGCTTCATTATCTCGTGTATCATACACAGCACCGACTTTTAAAAATGTAATATTACCTCCGGTTGCCTGGTCAGCGGGAATAACTCCCCATTTAACATAATTATCATATAAAGTTGCAGTATCGGGTAATAAATCAGATTCTTTTCCTTCGTTTAATTTAGCAATATCTACCGTTGAAATCTTTGCTCTGTAGTGAGCAACACCCGCTAACCAACGTAATTTTTTCCCCATAATATCACCTTGAAAATCTGCTTTTATTCTGAATAATTTTCTTGAATGACGATAATACATACGTGAAATATAATCATTTCCTCCGGTAAGTTCAAAAGCAGGATTATAATTTGCTTCATAACCGTTAAATCCGTAAAAATTAAGTGCCTGTTCAGTTAAATATGCGACATCGAAAGTTACTCTGGTTTTCGGAATTAAGGTTAAGGCATCATAAGTTAACTGATTAATGCCGCTTCCTTTGGTCGTCCTCGACCATTCTAAATACAAAGAATGGTTATAATTCGGATAATTGCTTCCGTCTCCGTACAAATAAAGATTAACCAATCCGCCGTATTTAAAACCGGTATCTGCATCATATGCAACAACAGGAACGCCGCCCATACTAAAACCTGTTTTCACTTTTTCTTTTTTAAGAGAATCCTTTTGTGCAAAAACAGCAAAAGCAGTAAATAAAAAACCGAATAATAAAAAAGTAAACTTCCTCATAATTATTTATTTAAATTTATATATATCACAAATCTAAAAAAAATATTAAAAAAAAACATCATTAATTTAAAAAAAACTAAATTTGAAGATATAAATTTCTAAATTATAAAATTATGAAAAAAATATTAAAATTATTCCTGTACTTAATTATCATTATCATTGTTGCTTTCGGTATTTTTTTAATTTATGTGAGTGTCAACGATTATAAACCTCAAGAAAAAATTACAGTTTTCACTTCCGATAACCCGGATATATTAAGCGATACAACTACATATTCTATAATAATTTGGAATATAGGCTATTGCGGATTAAACAAAGAAATGGATTTCTTCTATGACGGCGGAAAACAGGTAAGGCCTTCCGAAAATAAGGTCGAAGAAAATATACAAGGAGTAAAGTCTTATATACAAAAAAACAGTAATACCGATTTTATTTTAATACAAGAAGTTGACAAAAAATCTAAACGAAGTTATTATTTTAACGAATTTGACACACTCGCAAATACATTTCCTGAAAGAACAAGTGTTTTCGGCACAAATTATGATGTCTTTTTTGTCCCTGCTCCGCCAACCGATCCGATGGGAAAAGTTAACGGCGGATTAATGACAATAAGTAAATATACACCGTTGACATCAGTCCGACATTCATTTCCGGGTAATTATTCCTGGCCTACAAGTTTATTTATGTTAGATCGATGTTTTTTAGTAAATCGATACAAACTTGCAAACGAAAAAGAATTATTAATCATAAATACACATAACTCTGCTTATGATGACGGAACTTTAAAAGCTCAACAAATGATTTATTTAAAATCGTTTTTAAAAAAGGAATATAAAAAAGGAAATTACATTGTTGTTGCAGGAGATTGGAATCAATGTCCGCCGAATTTCAAATCTCATTTTAAAGAAAACATCCCGGATACTATTGTGAGAACAGATATTGCAACAGACTATTTACCTAAATGGACTTGGCTGTATGACAATACTTTACCCACAAACAGAAGAGTTACGGCTCCTTATAAAAAAGGAAAAACACTTACAACCGTCATTGATTTTTTATTATTATCACCTAATATAAAAGGTGTATCGGTTAAAAATATTGATGTCGGTTTTGAATTTTCGGATCATCAGCCGGTAAAGGCAAAAATAAAATTACAGTAATATAATTTTTTGTGATATAAGTTACAATCCGGCAATTTAAATTGCTGTATTTTTGTAATAATTTAAAAACTTTAAATATTTATATCATGAAAAAAAATATCGGTAAAACAGATAAAATTATCAGAATTGTTCTTGCAGTTATCTTAGTTGCATTATATTTTACAAATATTGTAACCGGAACTTTAGGAATAATATTTCTCGTTGCCGCAGGTATCGCATTAGTTACGGCACTTATTAATTTCTGCGGATTATATGCAATATTCGGCTTCAGTTCCTGCCCTTTAAAAAAAGATAAAGCTGAATAAGACACTTCTTTATTTCATAAAAAAAGCATTCTGTATTCAGGATGCTTTTTTTTTATATAAATTTTATATATTTGAATATTATTTAACTTTAAAAAAAAAATCATGAAACGCGGAAAAAAAATTCTGGTAATTATCCTCTTTGTAATTTTTATTTTATCAATTGTCGGCTATATTTTTGTTAACAATATTAAAAGTTCCGGATTAGTTGATTATAATAAAGAAGTTAAAATAAAAGGCTTAAAAGACAAAGTTACGGTTTACAGAGATGCATACGGTATTCCTCATATTATTGCAAGCAATGAAGATGATTTATACAAAGTAACCGGATACATTCAGGCACAAGACCGTATGTGGCAAATGGATTTGCTCAGACGAGTTACACAAGGTCGTCTGTCCGAAATTTTCGGAAAAGATATGATTGAATCCGATGTAATACTTCGATCTTTAAGAATGCCCGAAAAATCCGATATGGTAATAAAAATTATAAGCCCTGAAATGTTAAAAGCTCTTCAGTCATATGCCGACGGCGTTAATCAGTATATCGAAGAAGGTAACTTATCTTTTGAATTTAAAGTTCTCGGTTATAAGCCGGAAAAATGGACACCGAAAGAATCTATAAATTTAATTGGTTATATGGCTTGGAATTTAGAAATGGGTTGGGGTACCGAATCAATTATGTATAAGATGAGAAATACCGTAAGCAAATCTAAATTTAAGGAATTATTACCCGATATGAACCTTCAAAAAACGGTAGTTTTTCCTCAGTTTGATCAAAATGCACAACTCGCTGATTCTGCTCTGATATCAGGGCTGAAAAAAATAGAAACTATTGCACCTCCTGTATTTCGAGCCAGTAACAATTGGGTTGTATCAGGTAAAAAAAGCACAACCGGAATGCCGATTTTTGCAAATGATATGCATCTCGGTTTAATGATTCCGGGAATTTGGTCTCAAATTCATCAATATGTTGACGGAAAATTAAATGTTACCGGTGTTATTTTACCCGGACAACCTTTTGTAATTGCCGGACACAATGCTGATATTGCTTGGGGAATGACAAATGTAATGCTTGACGGTGCCGATTTTTATATTGAAACTCTGAATCCTGAGAATAAAAACCAATACAAATACAACGGTAAGTGGAAAGATATGAAAGTACGAAAAGAAAAAATTAATGTAAGCGGTGAAGATACTCCGGTTGAACGAGAAATACGATTTACGCACAGAGGTCCTGTTATAAGCGGATTTAAAAATATTAAAGATAAAACTGTTTCAATGCACTGGATCGGTAATGAACCGAGCAATGAATTACGAGCAATTTACCTTTTAAACAGAGCATCTGACTGGAAAACTTTCCGAAGTGCCTGCAGCAGTTTTAAATCTGTAAGTCAGAATATTGCATATGCCGATACAAAAGGAAATATAGGATTACAATGTTGTGCCGGTATTCCCGAAAGAAAAGCACCGGGTTATTTATTTTTTCCCGGAGATACGAGTGCTTATGATTGGAATTCATTCGTTCCGTTTGATTCTTTGCCATACACTTATAATCCTGAATGCGGCTATGTTTTTTCAGCCAATAACAGAACTGTCGGAGATAATTATCCGTATTACATCAGCGAATGGTTTGACCTGCCGAACCGAGCAAACCGTATAAAACAAATGCTGACGGCAAAAGACAAATTATCAATTGACGATTTCAAAAAAATGCAAAACGATAAGCATTCCGTTCTTGCAGATGATATGAAACCTGTTGTGTTAAAATACATTGAAGAAATGACAGATTTAACTCCCAAAGAACAAAAAGCTCTGCAATTATTGAAAGATTGGAATAATGTATATTCAAAAGATAAAATTGCTCCTTTAATTTTTGAAGAGTTTTATCTTGTTTTAGCAAAAAATATTATTGAAGATGAAACAGGTGAGAAATTATATGCAGAATTTCAAAAAACGGATTTGCTGACTAATTATTTAATTGATAATATTATAAAGAAAAACGGTTCGGAATGGTGCGATGATGTTAATACAGAAAAAGTTGAAACATTAAAAGATATGGTTCAAAAATCGTTTAAAGAATTAATACCCGAATTTAAAGAACGTACAGGAAAAAATATAACCGAAACCAAATGGGGAGACATGCATAAATTAGACTTAAAACACCCTTTGGGAAAAGTGAAGATGTTGGATATTGCGTTTAATTTGAACCGCTTGTCTCCGGTAGGCGGCAGCTATCATACCGTCAGTGCTTATTCTTATAATTTTACAAATCCTTATTTTGTTCATCACGGAGCTTCCGAACGACACATTTTTAATACGGCAGATTTCGATAAATCATTGAGTATTATCCCGACCGGTGTCAGCGGTATTCCGGCAAGCAAACATTATTGTGACCAAACAGAGATGTATATAAAAGGCGAATATCATCCGGATTATATCGGATTAGATAAAATTAAAAAAAATGCTGTTTATACAGCCGTATTTTTACCGTTAAAATAATAATGAAACTAATTATTTTTGTTGAATTGAATATGAAACATAGACTATGAAACTTTTAAATTTGATTTATCTTTTATTTTTTTCAAGTATTATTTTTGCCCAAAATAAAGTTCCCGAAACAGTTTTTGTCGAAGGCGGCTCATACAAAATGGGTAACGGAGAAAGCAAATATTTTGATGAATTTCCTGCACATACCGTAAAAATTAATGACTTTTACATCGGAAAATATGAAGTAAGCATCGAAGAATATACGGGATTTTGCAGAACTGCAGGTTTCGATTTGCCTTCCGGTAATCCGAAAACAGCGATTACAAATATCACTTGGGAAGAAGCCTGTATGTATTGCAATTGGTTAAGTCGTTTCAGGCATCTTGACAAATGCTATAAAATTATCAGAAGTCCGAAAAGCGGTACAATAAAAATTGTTTTTGATAAAACGGCAAACGGATATCGCTTGCCTTCCGAAGCGGAATGGGAATATGTTGCACGAGGCGGAAATACCGGTAAAAACTATGCTTTCAGCGGCAGCAACGATGCAAGTAAAGTTGCTTGGTATGCCGGAACAGGAAAAATGCTTCACCCGGTCGGGAAAAAAGAAGCAAATTCTGCCGGGATTTATGATATGTCAGGCAATGCTCAAGAATGGGTTTTTGACGTATATACTCAAGATTATTATAAACACAGTTCCTCAGAGAATCCTGTTAATGAAACAGGCAGTCTTAGCAGAGTCAGCAGAGGCGGAAGTTACAACAGTTCCGAAGAAGGCTTAAGAATCTCAAGACGTTATTACAATACAGCTGATTTTAAAGCAGTAAACTTGGGTTTTAGAATTGCAAGAAATAAATAGTTTGTTAATTTATATTCTAAAAAGCGGTATTTTATTCAAATACCGCTTTTTAGAATATTGTGTTAAAACATAAAATTAAATCCGCCGAATACCATACTGTAATTCGTATTTTCGCCCATATATCTGTATCCGGCTCCGGCATTCAAATATACTGCTGCGAAAGACAAATTTAAAATACGATAACCGCCTTTTAAACTAATTTCAGTATTTGCCGGTTTATGAACCGACCAATCATATGCTAATCGAAATTCGGGACTTATCAAAATTTGTTTGCTGTCAAACCCCAAATCTATACCGAGATAACTTTCATGATACATATTCTCATTATCAATATCATACATAATTCCCTGACCTATTGCTAATTTAAAATCTTTTACAATAACATTAAATTCTGCTAACACATCAAGATTTTGCTTAGCCGAATTTCCTCTTAAATAATCATAGCGAACATCAAAAGACAAAGCACCTTTGTTGTACCGAATTCGCGGGTCAACACTAATTAAATTTTCATGATTCCCGTTTATTAAACCGCCTTCAGCTCCTGCTTCAAAACCAAAAACAGCGGGATCGGAACCTTTTTTAGAAATTAATACCTGTTGATAAGCTCCGAAAACAATTTTCGTAATTTGAAGCAAAAGTCCGTCTGAAATACCGCTGTTATTATTGTCAGTATTTTTCGGTTTTGTATTATTATTTCCTCCTGTACCTCCATGGTCATTTCCTTTTTGCGAAAAGGCATCAGAAAATGCAAATAAAATCACAAATAATATTACAATAATTTTCTTCATAATAAATCAATTTTTTATAATTCTTAACAAATTTTACATTTGCAAAAATAAAACTATTATTCAATGCTCAAATCACAAAAAATAAAAATCATTAAATTTTCATTTTTCATTGCAATTATTCTCATACTCATTGCCGGAATTTTTGCATATTCAACATACAAAGATATATTTAAATCAAATGTTAAAACCAAAACAATATTATTCATTCCGACCGGTTCAAACTTTCAGACAATTATTGATTCTTTGCAATCTTTAAACAGTTTGTCAGATATTAATTCTTTCAAAAAAACAGCACAACTTAAAAATTTCAATAAAAACATACATCCCGGAAAATATATACTCAAAAAAGGAATGACAAATAATAAAATTGTGAATATGCTGCGTTCGGGAAGACAAACTCCGGTGAAATTAACATTTAATAACAGCAGAACAATTTATGATTTTGCAGCTAAGGTTTCAAAATTCATTGAAGCAGATTCATCAGAAATAATTAACATACTTAACGATTCAGATTTTATTAAACAATTTGGTTTTAATTCTCAAAATATAATAGGAATGTTTATCCCTAATACATACGAAATATATTGGAATATCTCTGCAAAAGAGTTCATAAAAAGAATGAATAAAGAATACAATAAATTTTGGAACACTGAACGAAAAAATAAAGCAAAACAACTTAAGCTCACACAAAAAGAAGTCAGTATTTTAGCTTCAATCGTACAAGCTGAGCAACAAGCACATCCGGATGAACGTCCGAAAGTTGCAGGATTATATATTAACAGATTACACAGAGGAATGTTGCTGCAATCCGACCCCACTCTGATTTTTGCTTCCGGTGATTTTACAAAAAAAAGAGTTCTGAATAAAGATAAAGAAATTGATTCTCCGTACAATACATATATGTATGCCGGATTGCCTCCGGGACCGATTAATATGCCCGATATTTCTTCAATTGATGCTGTTTTAAATTATAAAAAACATAATTATATTTTTATGTGTGCCAAAGAAGATTTCTCAGGTTATCATAACTTTTCGACAAATGTACGACAACACGGAATTTATGCTCGAAAATATCAACAAGCATTAAACAAAAAGAAAATATGGAAATAGCAATGAAAGTTCAAATAGAATCTGAAATAGGTAAGTTAGAGGGTGTTATAATACACACACCCGGTAATGAAGTTGAAAATATGACACCGGAAAATGCCGAACGAGCATTATACAGTGACATACTGAATCTCTCGGTTGCACAAAAAGAATATATCCAGCTAAAAGAAGTTCTTTCTAAAATCACAAAAACCTTTGAAATTCGTGAGCTTCTGAAAGATATACTCGAAAATCATGATGTAAAAAACACATTAATAAATCGAATTACCGAAAGTTTTAAAGTGCCGGATATTAAAAATATTTTAACAGAACAATCACCCGAATCTCTTACAGATATGCTTATTGAAGGTGTTCCTGTTCAGGTTAATACGTTAACCGACTATTTGCAAAAAAACTATTTCAAATTAGATCCGCTGCATAATTTCTTTTTTACCAGAGATGCATCATCAGCTATTAATGACAGTGTTTTAATTAACAGAATGGCAAACAACATCAGAAAACGCGAATCTGTTATTATGGAAGCAATTTTCGATTTTCATCCTGCTTTTATTACACGAACCGTTAATCCTGAAAACAGCAGAAAATTTAATGACCAAATTACAATGGAAGGCGGTGATATTTTAGTTGCCCGAAAAGATATTCTGTTAATCGGAACAGGCAGCAGAACATCATCTCAAGGTATCGACCATATTGCAAGAAAAATTGAAAGTCGCGAATATCCGCGTCATATAATCGTTCAGGAACTTCCCGAAACACCGGAATCATTTATCCATCTCGATATGGTTTTCACACTTTTGGACAATGACAAATGTATGGTTTACGAACCTCTTATAATGAAAACCACTCGCTTTGCAACTATCCATATGATTGTTGAAAACGGAAAAATTACATCAATTAAAGAAAAGGCAAATATTCCGTCCGTACTTGAAGAACTCGGGATGCCTGTTAAACCGTTTTTTTGCGGCGGTAAAGAAATTCAAAATCAAGAACGCGAACAATGGCACAGCGGAGCAAATTTCTTTGCTTTTGCTCCCGGAAAAATCATCGGGTACGAAAGAAACAGCCATACCATAGAAGAATTAAATAAAAACGGTTTTGAAATTCTGCGTGCAAAAGATGTTATAAACAATAAAGTTATTATCGACGATTTTAATAAAGTTGTTATCACCATTCACGGTTCCGAACTGGCAAGAGGCGGAGGCGGTGCAAGATGTATGACAATGCCGATAAGAAGAAAACAGATATAAATTAATTAAAACAAACGTTTAGTTGATATTGAATATGATTGTTAAACTTGTTAAAAAGGAACTTTCAAAAAATACAGGAAACACATCAACTTTGTCAAAGTTTAGTTTTTCAAAGTACAATATGTTTATTATTAACGACATCACTGTATAAAATTAACTTTGACACAGTTCTTACCGTGCATATTGAACCATGCATAAACAAAATTATCCCGAAATTATCGCTTTTCGCTTAAAAACGGAGTGATTTGTATTTGTAAATGTTTGTATTATTCTGATAATAAGGTTAGAATTATTTCTCGAATGTCCTTAAAAAACAGTGATGTTTTCACAGATATTTCTGTGTGAATTTGTGTTATCTGTGTGAAATATAATATAGGGCTTGCTTAAAAACGCTAAATATATTGTAATTCAATACTTTATACTTGTGTTTTTGCGATAAAGTGCAAGGTTTTTGAATAAAACATCTTGAAACCCTTGCACTTATTTTGATAAAACTACCAAATTTTTGCTGCTCAGCTGCACATCTCTTTTGTATTTTGTTTAATTTGAAGTATTTATATACATCTACATCTCACAAAATCCAAAATAGACGCACATCTGAGCTTTTCAGTAAGTCCTAATATAGAAACTGATATTAATAAAAAGTCAGTATTAGTGAAGTGTCTAATTCAATAAATTAAGTATCATAAATCAACTCTTTTACAGCCTTTTGAAGAATCTCTTTATGATCAAATGCCAATTTCGGTAAATCTTTAATTGAAAATAATTTTACTTCCGCAGCATCATCTCCGGCAACTATATTGGATGCTGCTTCTTTATTAAAAGTACAATAAACAACTGTAACTGTTCTCCCTCGCGGATCTCTCCCGAGTGCATCAAAAATTCCGTATTCTGATAAACTCTCTGTTTTTAAACCTGTTTCTTCAAAAAGCTCGCGTTTTGCTGCATTATAAGCGGTTTCATCAATATCAACAAATCCGCCCGGAAAAGCCCAATAATTTTTAAACGGTTCAAAACCTCGTTTTATCAACACAACTTCAGCATACTCCGATTTTTCTGTAAATACAATACAATCAGCAGTATATGCCGGACGGGGATATTTATAACAATACTCTTTTTTATTTCTCATAAAATTTAAGTTTATATCTTTCAAAAATAGCAAATTATTAATTCCGAACAAAGCATTTTCGCTGACAATTATTATTATTATATACACCTGATTCTATGATGCTTACAAATTAACAATGTCCCAAAAAATATGTTAAAAACTTTTTCAATTATATTTTAATATCTCACTACTTTTTTATAAATTCGCAATCTTGTTTCCGAAAGAAATAAAGAAGAAAAACATATAAATATGGAAGACAGAAATAAGATTAACAGTAATAATAATGAGTATTCAGCAGATAATATTCAGGTTCTTGAAGGATTAGAAGCCGTAAGAAAACGACCGGCAATGTATATCGGCGACGTAGGCGAAAGAGGTTTACATCATTTAGTTTATGAAGTCGTTGATAACTCTATAGATGAAGCTCTTGCAGGTTACTGTTCAACAATCGGAGTAATAATTAACGAAGATAATTCAATAACTGTAAAAGATGACGGAAGAGGTATTCCGGTTGATTTTCATGAAAAAGAAAAAAAATCTGCATTGGAAGTCGTAATGACCGTATTACATGCAGGCGGTAAATTTAATAAAGACAGTTATAAAGTTTCCGGAGGTTTACACGGTGTCGGAGTTTCTTGTGTTAATGCCTTATCATCAAAATTAACTGCCAGAATCTACAGAGACGGTAAAATCTACGAACAAGAATATTCAATAGGAAAACCGTTGTCAGACATTAAAATAGCAGGCGAAACTGAAGATCACGGAACTGAAATTACTTTTATTCCTGACAAAAGCATTTTTAATGTTTCCGAATATAATTTCGGAATCTTGGCAACACGTATGCGAGAACTTTCATTCTTAAACAAAAGAATAAAAATTTCTTTAACAGACAAAAGAATAAAAGATGAAGAAGGAAATTTTAAATCAGAAATATTCTATTCAGAATTAGGTTTAAAAGAATTTGTTCAATATCTCGACCAAACTCGCGAATCTCTTATATCGGAAATTATTAATATTTCAACAGAAAAAGAAGGTGTTCCGGTTGAAATTGCTCTTCAATACAACACTTCCTTTACCGAGAACATCCATTCTTATGTAAATAATATCAATACTCACGAAGGAGGAACACATTTAACAGGTTTCAGAAGAGGTTTAACCAGAACACTCAAAGCATATGCCGAAAATTCCGGAATGTTAAGCAAACTGAAATTTGCAATCAGCGGTGATGACTTCAGAGAAGGTTTAACAGGAGTCATTTCTGTAAAAGTACAGGAACCTCAATTTGAAGGTCAAACAAAAACAAAACTGGGCAACTCGGAAATAAGCAGAGTAGTTGATCAAGCCGTAAGCGGAATGCTCGGTAATTATTTAGAAGAGAATCCGATTGATGCCAAACAAATTGTAAATAAAGTAATTCTTGCTGCAACGGCAAGACATGCAGCCCGAAAAGCCCGAGAACTCGTTCAGCGAAAAAATGTTATGAGCGGAGCCGGTTTACCCGGGAAGTTGTCCGATTGTTCCGACAGAAACCCTGAAAATACCGAACTCTACCTTGTGGAAGGAGACTCAGCCGGCGGTACGGCAAAACAAGGCAGAGACAGAAAATTTCAGGCAATTTTGCCTTTAAGAGGTAAAATTCTGAATGTTGAAAAAGCTATGCAACATAAGGTTTTTGAAAGTGAAGAAATCAGAAACATATTTACCGCTCTCGGCGTTTCAATAGGAACGGAAGAAGACAGTAAAGCTTTAAATATTGACAAACTTCGTTATCATAAAATAATAATAATGACAGATGCCGATGTGGACGGAAGCCATATTACAACACTGATTATGACTTTATTTTTCCGTTATATGAAAGAATTAATAGAAAAAGGATATATATACATTGCAATGCCGCCTCTTTATCAAGTTAAAAAAGGGAAAAACTCGATTTATTGCTGGACAGAAGAACAACGTAAACAAGCAGTTGAAGAACTTGGAAAAGGAAAAGAAAGCGGTGTCGGCATACAACGATACAAAGGTTTGGGAGAAATGAATGCCGAGCAATTATGGACAACAACAATGAGTCCCGAAACTCGTATTCTACAACAAGTTACAATAGAAAATAGTGCTGAAGCCGACAGAGTTTTCTCCATGCTTATGGGTGATGACGTGCCCCCGAGAAGAGCATTTATTGAAGAAAATGCAACTTATGCAAATATTGATGTTTAAAAAATATTGTCAAACTATAAAAAATCCTTCAGTATAAAATGAAGGATTTCTTTATTTATGTTTTTATGTTTTAAGAAAATTACTTTTTAAATAAACCGCCTAATGCACCCGATATCCCGCTTGTTTTTAAGTTTCCGACCGACACAGCACCCGATATTACAGAACCGAAAATCTCGGCTAAAGGCGAAGAATCATTTGCAGGTGTAGAATTATTTTTTGAAGTTATTGCTTTTAAAACAATTGGAATCAATGCCGAAGCAGCAACAGATGCTCCCGAACTGTTTAAACCCGCTTTTTTAACCAATCCTTCTGTTACACTGTTCATTATATTTCCTTGTAATGAATTAGCATTTGAATTATTCTCATTATCTGAAAATAAATTCATTAAATTATCTAAACTTCCTGAATTTACGGCTTCTTTAGCAACATGTTCTTTTGTAACATTACTTATGACATTCATAATATCGCCTAATTTATCGTTAGGAATTTCCGGATTGCTGTCAATTGCTCCGAGTGCTTGATCTTTTAAACCTGATAATAAATTTTCTAACATTTTTTTGATTTTTAATTAATTATTTATTTATACAAAAATACAATAATTTAACTTATTGTATTAAAAAACAAGTTAGCAAAAGGTTAACAAAACAACTTTTAAAAAGGAAGTTTTGCAAAAAGACTTCCTTTTGTTACTTTTGTATTTCAAAACCGGACTGTTGTTGTCCGAAATACAATGTTTAAATACTGAATAAAAAATGAAAATATCCTACAATCAATTAAAACAATATATTGATATTAACCTACCTTATACTGAACTTGCTCAAATTCTGACAGATATAGGACTCGAAGTGGAAGGAACCGAAGAATACGAAAGCATAAAAGGCGGGCTCGAAGGTCTTATAACAGGTGAAGTAAAAACTTGTGAGAAACATCCGAATGCCGATAAACTAAGTATTACAACCGTTGATACCGGCACCGGAGAATTATTACCCATAGTCTGCGGAGCACCAAATGTTGCTGTCGGACAGAAAGTTATTGTTGCAACCATCGGAACCAAATTATATTTCAACGATAATGAGATTCAAATAAAAAAAGGAAAAATAAGAGGTGAAATTTCAATGGGAATGATATGTGCCGAAGATGAAATCGGAACAGGAACTTCGCACGACGGAATTCTAGTTCTACCCGATGATACCGAAATCGGAACTCCTGCAAAAGACTATTTCAAAATTGAAAAAGACATTATCTTTGAAATAGGTTTAACACCAAACAGAGCCGACGGAGCATCGCATATCGGAGTTGCACGCGATTTAATTGCATGGTTCAAATATCAGGGAAAAAATATTGAACTCAAAAAACCGGATATCAGTAATTTTAAAGTTGATAATACAGATTTACCAATTTCTGTTAAAATTGAAAATACAGAAGCATGCAAACGATATTCGGGAATTACAATATCCGATATTCAGGTTACCGAATCCCCTGATTGGTTAAAAAATCGACTGAAAGCAATTGACCTACAACCCGTAAATAACATTGTTGACATTACAAATTATGTTCTTCATGAAACCGGGCAACCCCTGCATGCCTTTGATGCAGACAAAATTACAGGAAATACAATAATCGTTAAAACTCTTAAAAACGATATAGTTTTTAAAACTTTGGATAAAGAAGAACGCAAACTGCACCAGGAAGATTTAATGATTTGCAATGAAAATAAAGGAATGTGCATAGCCGGTGTTTTCGGAGGAGCCGAATCAGGAGTCAGTGAAAAAACCAAAAATATTTTTTTGGAAAGTGCTTATTTCAATCCGGTTTCAGTAAGAAAAACATCTAAAAGACATGCATTACAAACCGATGCATCATTCCGTTTTGAACGCGGCACAGACCCGAACAATACAATTTATCCCTTAAAACGCACAGCATTATTAATTAAAGAACTTGCCGGAGGAAAAATTTCTTCTGAAATTGTTGATGTTTATCCTAAACCCGTAAATAATTTTAAAATAACTGTATCATATTCTCATATTAACCGTTTAATCGGAAAAAATATTGACCGCGAAACAATTGATACAATTCTTAAAGCTCTTGAAATTAAAATTACCGACAAAACCGATGATTTGATAAAACTTGAAGTTCCGCCTTATCGTGTTGATGTAACTCGCGAAGCCGACATTATTGAAGAAATTTTAAGAATTTACGGATACAATAATATTAAATCTCCGACTTCGGTAAAATCAACTTTATCCTATGCCCCTAAACCCGATGAAACTAAATTAAAAAATAAGATTTCGGATTTTTTAAGTTCTGTCGGATTTTCCGAAGCAATGTCAAATTCACTTACAAAATCAAGATACTACGAAAATGCCGAAGGTTTTAATCCTGCTCAGTCCGTAAAAATACTGAATGCCCTCAGTAATGATTTAAATGTATTAAGACAAGATTTACTTTTCGGAAGTTTGGAAGCCGTTATCAGAAATATCAATCATAAAAATACGAATATTAAATTATATGAATTCGGAAATACCTACCATTACAGAGAAACTGAAGATGAAAATACTTTAAATTCTTATAAAGAAGAACACCATATTGCAATTACTGTTTCGGGAAATAAAAATAAAGTTAATTGGAATACTGCTGAAACACCGGTTGATTTTTATTATATTAAAGAAATTGTTACAAGTCTTTTAACACGACTGAATTTTGATGTAAAACAAATAAAAACCGAAGAAATCGAGAATACAAATTTTGCTTACGGATTAAAATACACATATAATAATAAGGTGTTGGCAAAATTCGGAAGAATCAGCAATAAAAATTTAGCTGCATTCGATATTGAAAAAGATGTTTTTTACGCAGACATAAATTGGAATACTCTTATTAACAAAATACCCCACACACCCAAATTTAAAGAAATATCAAAATATCCTGCCGTTAAACGCGACTTAGCTTTACTTCTTGATAAAGAAATAAAATTTGCTCAAATTCAAGAACTTGCATATAAAACAGAAAAGAAACTTCTGAAAAAAGTAAATATTTTTGATGTATTTGAAGACAAAAAACTCGGAGAAAACAAAAAATCCTATGCCGTAAGTTTTATTATTCAGGATGAAACGAAAACACTCAAAGACAAGCAAATAGACAAAATAATGAACAAACTGCAATATACTTTTGAAAAAGAGTTAGGTGCAGAATTAAGATAATAAATATGAAATTAGATTTAAAAAAACCGATTGCTTTTTTCGACCTTGAAACAACAGGTGTGGATGTAAGCAAAGACCGAATTGTAGAAATAGCAATCCTTAAAATAAACCCGAATCAAAGTACGGAAAGTAAAACAATGCGCATTAATCCTACCATTCCCATTCCGAAAGAAGCATCAAAAATTCACGGAATTACGGATGAAGACTTAATAAATGCACCTACTTTTAAACAAGTAGCCAAAGATATTGCAAAGTTCATAGAGGGCTGTGATTTAGGCGGTTATAATTCCAACCAATTCGACATTCCCCTATTGGCAGAAGAATTTTTAAGAGCAGATATTGATTTTAACGTTAAGAACAGGAAATTTATTGATGTACAGGTTATATATCATAAAATGGAACAACGCACATTATCTGCAGCTTATAAATTTTACTGTAATAAAGATTTGGAAGGTGCTCACGGAGCCGAAGCAGATACAACGGCAACATACGAAGTTTTGCTGGCACAAATTGATAAATATGAAAATTTAAGCAATGATGTAGAAGAACTTTCAAAAATTTCATATCACAGAAAAAGTGCCGACTTAGCGGGACGAATTGTATTCAACAGCAAAGGAGAAGAAATTTTCAATTTCGGAAAACATAAAGGAAAAACCGTAGAAGAAGTTTTAGAAAAAGAACCGGGATATTTTTCCTGGATGTTAAATGCCGATTTTCCGCTTTACACAAAAAAAGTATTAACGGAAATAAAATTAAGAAAAAGCGGGCTGATAAATTAGATAAAAAATGAAAATAATTTGTATAGGAAGAAACTATCTCGACCACGCAAAAGAACTGAACAATAAAGTTCCCGAAAAACCTATGTTTTTTATGAAACCTGAGACTTCTTTATTATTAAAAAATCGCCCGTTTTATTATCCCGGTTTCTCAAAAGAAATACATTACGAAACTGAAATAATTATTAAAATTGATAAACTCGGAAAACATATTGACGAAAAATTTGCACACCGATATTATTCTGAAATTGGGCTGGGGATAGATTTTACTGCAAGAGATTTACAAAAAAAATGCAAAGAAAAAGGACATCCTTGGGAAATAGCAAAAGCATTCGAACACTCAGCTCCCGTATCCGAACATTTCATTAATAAGAAAGATTTACCTGATACTGTAAATTTCAGATTAGAACTAAACGAAAATACTGTGCAAAACGGAAATACAAACGATATGATTTTTTCTGTTGATAAATTAATCAGTTACATATCGCAATTTTTTACACTTAAAATAGGTGATTTAATCTTTACCGGAACACCTGCCGGAGTCGGTCAGGTTAAAATCGGCGATAATTTAAAGGGTTATATCGAAAATAAGTTAATGTTTGATTTTGATATTAAATAAATGAACTTGGATAAAACCATATCAGATATATTAATTCCCGACCCGCACAGAATTGACAAATTCAAAAAAAATAAAATCGGTTTGTTTTTCGGTACGTTTAATCCGGTTCACAACGGACACATGATTATTGCCAACTACATTCTTGAATTTTCCGATTTGGAACAAATTTTTTTCGTTGTCAGTCCGCAAAATCCTTTTAAAAAAAAATCCGGATTGCTTGAAGATTATCATCGTTTGGCATTAGTTCGAGAAGCCATAGGAGATAATGATAAATATATTGCCGTTGATATTGAATTTAAAATGCCCAAACCTTCCTACACCATTGATACTCTAACTTATTTACAAGAAAAATACCCGGAAAAAGAATTTGCATTAATTATGGGCAGCGATAATCTGCAAAATTTTCATAAATGGAAAAATTATAATCAAATAATTAATAATTATAAAATTATAGTATATCCTCGCCCGGGTTTTACACAAAAAAAATATACTGATATTCCGAAACTTGAAATAATAAACGCACCTTTAATGGAAATTTCTGCAAGTTTTATACGAGAGTCAGTCAGAAACAAGAAAGATATTCGGTATTTTATGCCCGAACATGCTTGGAACTATATGAAAGAAATGCACTTCTATGAAAAATAATTCTTCTTTTTGCTTTCTCAGTTCTGAATAAAAAAATTATTTTTGTATCATAATATTAAAAAGAATTAAATGAAAGCATTTTTCAATACACTTTTCAGAACTTTTTACAGAGAACCGCAACCGCATCGTGTGTTTTTTATGAAAACCGAAAACATTTTAAATACCGATGCTGATAAAGCCGGAGTAATAAATGAAGTTCAACACGACCCCAAATATAAATTTGAAGAAATTAAACTAACGGAAAAGCCTGAAATTGAAACCGTTCAAAAAGGAATGACTTCCGTTACACAGGATTTAGTATTAAAATTCTCAAATCCCGGTCATATTTTTAACGATTTAAATGCTTTAAAAGACAATAAAAAAGGTATCAGTATCCTCCATTTAAGTCCTAATAATCAAGCATATTTATACGGCGAACATAAAGGTTTACAAATTATTGAAATAACAAAAGATACACTTATTTTAGAAGGAGAAGAAGCAGATACATTTTTTTATGTTGATTTTGAACTGGCTTTAAAAATTATTGAATCAAAGAGTTAGCTTTTAATTATCACCAAATAAAGTTAAGATTTTCCCTTCTTCACCGGCAACAAATATTTTTTCTCCCTGAAATAGAATGGTTTCGGGATTTGTTACAATACGATAATGGTCTTTTTCAGATTTTAAGACAACTATTATTCCGTATTTATTTCGTAAATCTAAATCTCTTAACGATTTGCCTGAAAATTTCTCAGGTACGGATATTTCAATCAATGAATTTTTGGAATCGACCGTTAATGACTCTAACACATAAGGATACGAAATTCTTCTTACTAACATTTTTGCCATTGCAACTTCCGGTTGAATAACTTCATCTGCACCGACTTTTAAAAGAATTTCTTTTTGTATCGCTGTGTTTGCTTTTACTATTATACACTTTGTTTTTAATTTTTTCAGAAATGTTACCGTCAGAATAAGCGTTTCAAGAGAATTGCTCATACCTAAAATTACCTTATTAAACTTTCCGATATCGAGCTTTTTCAGAACATCTTCATCTGTAACATCTGCCTGAACAGCAATCGTAACTTTATCTTTTATTTGGTTTATTATTTCCGATTTAGCATCTACTGCCAACACATAATGACCGGCATCATGCAATTGTGTTGCTACTTCATAACCGAAAGTTCCCAATCCGATTACAGCAATATCTTTATTATTTTTCATTGTCTGAATATTATATATTAATAAACCGATTCCTCAGGAAATTTTATTTTTATTTCTTTTTCATTTTTAAAAGTCAGCATAGCAATTGAAGCCGGACCTACCCTTCCGATAAACATAATTATTATTAAAATTAATTTGCCGAACATCCCGACTTCGGAAGATATTCCCAATGATAAACCGACAGTACCGAGGGCTGAAACAACTTCAAAAAGAGTATTTAAAAATCCGTGTGAATTATGATATAATAATGCTAATGTTCCGAAAAATGCCACCATAAAATATGCTGATAATATTGCAAATGATTTTAAAATAATAGTATTGGGAATTTGTCTGTTAAATACAACAACATTTCTCTTTCCTCGTAAAATTTTAAAAACTGAAAAAGCAACAATAAAAAAAGTTGTTGTTTTTATTCCGCCTCCGGTTGATCCCGGAGAAGCTCCTATAAACATTAATAAAGTAATAAGAAATAAACTCAAATAATGTAAATTAAATAAATTAACAGTATTGAAACCGGCAGTTCTTGCAGTAACCGATTGAAATAAACTGTCGGTAATCGAAACTTGTCCTCTTTCAAAAATAAAAATTAAGAGTGCTGCTCCGAAAATTAATAATGTTGTAGTCAATAAAACAATTTTAGTATGCAAACTCAGCCTTTTTTCAAACTTATACTTCTTAATGAGCTCATATATAACATGATATCCTATACCACCAATAATAATTAAAGCCATAACGGTATATTTTATAATATCATTCATTCCTATAAGGCTTGAATCATAGGTTGAAAATCCTGCATTACAAAATGCAGAAACAGAATGAAAAATACCTTGATGTACTGATTCCCAAAACGAATTTCCCTGAGCAGCAAAACCGATACTTAATAATATTGCTCCGAAAAACTCACTTACAAATGTTATAACAAGAATAAATCTTAAAATACCGTTAACATCATGTAATGACGAATTTTCCTGAGTTCTGAAAAATGAAATTTTATGTTTTAAACTTATTTTCCCTCTTACTGCAAGAATAAATGATGAGCTCAGAGTCATAATACCGATTGCTCCTAACTGCATCAAAATTAAAATCACAAGTTCACCCTGCCAATTAAAACCTGAAGTACTTATTGTTGTTAAACCCGTAACACAAACAGCTGAAGTTGAAGTAAATAATGAATTAATGAACGTAAGTCCGTTTTGATGCCTTACAAAAGGTAAATTTAAGAAGAATGTTCCTAAGCCTATTAAAATCAGGAAAGACAAAATTAAATATTGCCAGGGATTTAACTTAATATGTGATAATTTAATTTTCAATATAATTTTAAAAAAGCAAAATTAAATTAAACGATTTAATTTTTGCATAACTTAATGTTTTTTTAATCAGAATATATTAAGTTCAATAAAAAAATGCAAGGTTTAAAACAGTAAAACAAGAATTTAAAAGATTAAAGATTATTAAATTAGACACTTAACAGGTACCGATATTCTTATTTAGGGCTTGCTTAAAAACGCTAATATATTTGTGTCTCAGCTACTTATAAGGTTATTCACATATACAAGTGCATGGTTTTTAATTCATTTCACCCTATTTCCTTGCACTTGTGTAAAATATTTTAGCTGCCCACAGGAACATCATTTTTCAAATTTCTCTTATTTCGTAGTATTTATATACGACTTCAAATGAGAAACCTGCAATCTAATGCATATGTGAGTTTTTCAGCAAGCCCTATTTATTACCTGTTTCTATATTAGAATTTCACACAGATAACACAAATTCACACGAAACAATATGTGGGATTTGTGCGAGTATATTATTGTTTACGAACAATTTAAAATAATATTAGATATCAATCAAACGCCTAATTCAGAAAGATTATTTAAGCAAAGCATCTTTTAATCCTAAATAAATCCAATTTGCTAATGCCTGTCGGTTATCGGGAAGTATTATTCTTTTTTGATCGTATGTATTACGAATATTTCCGAGCTCTAAGAAAACTGCCGTAGGCAAAGTATGCTTCAGTACATATAAGTTTCTGGCTGAAACTGTTCCGTGATATCCCCTGCCCTTTTGTACTTTGCGATATTTTTCTGCAAATTTTTTATGAATTGCCAAAGCAATTCGTTTTCCTTGTTTGCTGCCGAAATAATAATAAAAAAATACATCTTGTCGTTTTTGGTAACTTCTGGAGTCCACATGTATTATCACTGTAGTTTGGCTTTTTACACCTTTTTTTTTATGCTTTCTGTAATTTCTGTTAATATCATCACAACGCAGTTTCAAACGCTTTACTTGATCTTTAGGTAAAGATTTTCCCTGAATACTTTTTTCATCTTTATCGCATTTTAAATATTGTTCATCACGAATACCGTCGTTAGGGTCTTGAATTATAATATAAACAATTGCACTGTGCCGGATTAGATTTCTTGCCAAACGTAAAGCAACATCATAAGCATATTCATCCTCGCATAGTGTATGATGTTTACCGAGGAAACGTGCTCCGGGATCAGGTCCGCCGTGTCCGCTGACAACATAGAACACTCTGTTTTCCAATAATTTGTCTTCAATTTCGACTTTTTTATTTTCATTTCCGAAGAGTTTTACTGTTTTTGTGCCGATACTTTTTTTCTTCTCTCCGATTTTTTCAACAACAGAAATACTGTTCGGGCATTTAAACATACCAAACGGAACCCATAAAATTTCGGATTCGGTATAGTGTGTTTTTCTTAAATTTTCCGATAAAATAAGTTCATTATATTTTTGAATTTGTAAAGCTAAATTATAATTATTATTCCCGATTGTGGAGCGAATACTTTTACCGTTATAGGCATAAATCAATATAGGCAACTTATATTCTTTGTCAAAAAATAAATTGTCTGTTTTTCTTAAATTATTTAATTCCAAGAATTTTTTAAGATTGCAAGAATTATCGTCAAGATGAAAACGACGAAGAAAAGCATAAGTTCCCTCTCCTTTTAAAGGATTTTTTTTAAGATAATAAGGATTTTGAGCATATGCCGAAAAACCGAATAACAAAATTACGGAAATTATAAGTACCTTAAGCTTGGTTTTAATCATTTGCATTTCGGAGGATAAAAATAAATAAAAATCCCGAAACAAACAGATGCTTCGGGATAAAATTATTTATAATGCAAAATTTAATATCTTACTCTGGTTGATTCGTTAATCCAACCGCCTACGGTATATATTTTTCCGGCAGTCCAGGTACGCATAAAACCTTCTTCTTGACTCGGATAAAATGTGCTGTATTTTCTGATTAATTTATTAGCTTCTTCGGTTACACTCGGATCTACTGATTTTGCTTTTACCAGTTTATCAACTACAGCCCAATAAACTGCGTGTTGAGCGAATTTATCAGTTCCGCAGGATTTTGCACTTCCGGCATACATTTGAGCAATTAAAATATACGGTTTACCGTAATGTTGTTTTAATCCGGCAGCTTTTAAAGCTAAAGAACGTGCATTGTTTAATTTATTTTCAGCATAAGCTACAACAGCGGCATAGTAATAATATTCAGCTTTTTGATCGGCATTAGTTTCCTGAGTATAAGCATATTTAAAATATTTTTCTGCATCGGAATATTTTTCTTTCTTCAGATAAAATAATGCCAAACGAAATGCAGCACTTGCAGAAGGTTCTAATTTATAAAGAGCTTCTGCTGCTTGTCCGTAGAATTCATCATTTGTACATTCTTTCCAAGACAGAATTCCGGTAACGGTTTTAAGCCATTCTTTATTATTTTTATTTTTATTGAAATGAGTTTTGAAAGCCGGGATTAAATATTCACATTTTGAAAATTCTGAACTGGCGAATTTTTTAGTGATATATTCGGAAACTTTATCATCGTTAGAAGCTACTTTTCCCCAATTTGTAATTCTCTTTTTGTCAGGAGAGTTTTTAGCTTTTTCTTTTGTAATAAAACCTTTCATTTTATCCGAATTTCTCTTGAGAACATCTGTTGCCATATTATAATCACTTACTGATTCGTC